>JALVZH010000222.1 GCA_027022105.1 Bacteroidales bacterium
TTTTTTCGTTAACTATCTTGTTACCTTCCACAAAGATAATACGAACTTTGTTGCGAAGCAAGTGCTCATTAAAAATATTTTTCATCAACAACAGTGCCGTACGGGTTTTTATCTCATTGTAACGTTGCGTTATCTCTTCGTCGGTGTATTGCGACAGGTCTTCGAGGTGGTAGTCGAACGAAGGTAAAAACGGTGTTAGTTGCTTATCTATTCCTTCAAAATATTCTTCAAACCGTTTTTTGTTCCATTTCTCTTTTCCGTGGTAAAATACAATGGGAATTACCGGAACAGGTTTTCTTTTCTGTTTTAAATCGGCATCCCACAATTTTATCAGATATTTCAAAAGCTGAAAATGCGGATACTGTACGGGTTTGCTTTTGTGTTCAAAAAGCAGAGCAATTTTAATCTCTTTCTTTCCTTTGTATTTGCAGGTAAACACTAAATCGGAAAAATTCTCTTTCAGTTCTTCATCTATATAGGAATCTTTAAGCGGTGCCAAGGAATTGAAATTAATATTCCTGACCAGTTTTTTCGGGAGGCTTCCTTTCAAAAAGGCGGTGGCTTCCTCTTTTTTGGAAAACACCTCTTTGAAGTATTTATCATGTGAATTAACTGTTTTCATATGAGGTTAATTGGCTTTCAAATGTAAGAATTTTTTAAACAACTAATAAAAGTAACCTCTGGTCGAATCCTTATTCGCAATGCTTGTGGCAACCTGAAATGCGAGTCGTGGTAAAAACTTGGGGGGGGGGGGAGGCTTGTGCCGATTACCTGCCGCATCAGGCTTTTTTGCCTGCTTCCAGCTTATTCTTATGCGCCTGCAGGGTATTTTTCAGTAACATGGCAATAGTCATGGGGCCTACGCCACCGGGAACCGGTGTAATCCAGGAGGCCTTTTTCGAAACTTCATCAAAGACAACATCCCCAGTCAGGCGGTAACCCTTTTGTTTGGTGTCGTCAGGAATACGGTGAATGCCCACGTCAATAACCACGGCGCCTTTTTTAACCATATCCGCAGTAACAAATTCGGGTTGACCTATGGCAGCTATGAGGATGTCCGCTTTTTTGGTGATTGAAGGCAGATTCTTTGTCCGGCTGTGGCAAACCGTTACCGTGGCATTGGCACCCGACTTTTGTGACATCAGAATACTCACGGGTCTGCCCACAATGTTGGAACGTCCCAGCACCACACAGTGCTTTCCTTCGGTTTCTATGTTGTAATAATTCAAAAGTTCCATAATACCGTAAGGTGTGGCCGAGATAAATCCGGGTTTACCAAGCACCAGGTTCCCTACATTTACCGGATGAAATCCGTCCACATCTTTATCCGGGCTGATACTGTTTATAACCTTTGATTCATCAATGTGAGCAGGAAGAGGCAATTGCACGATAAAACCGTCGATTTCATTATCATTGTTCAGATATTCAATTACCTCCAGCAGTTCCTGTTCCGACATGTCCGCCGGATAACGATAGGTTGACGACATCATACCCACGGCATGAGCCGCTTTTTCTTTGGCAGCCACATAGGTTTGGCTGGCCGGGTCGTCACCCACCAGCACCGCTGCAAGGTGAGGGCCGTTGCCCCCTTTGTCAATCATTCCGGCAACTTCGCGTTTGATGGACTCTTTAACAGCGTTAGCCACCTCTTTTCCATCAATAATTTTGGCAACTGCCGGCTTTTTCTCCTTTTTGTCAGTCATTTTAGTCGTTGTTATTTCGGTTTAACGTCTTCTTCCCTGCATGGCGCGCATCATGTTTTTGCCACGGCCCGTAGTCATCATTTTCATCATTTTACTTGTTTCGGCAAACTGCTTAATCAGGCGGTTTACTTCCTGAATGGTAGTTCCGCTGCCTGCAGCAATCCGTTTTCTGCGCGAGCCGTTGATAATCTTCGGGTTTTCACGCTCTTGTGGTGTCATCGAGTGAATAATGGCTTCAATGCTTTTAAATGCGTCATCGTCCACATCAAGGTCTTTAATGGCTTTTCCCATACCCGGAATCATAGCCATCAAATCCTTAATATTACCCATCTTTTTTATTTGCTGAATCTGTTTCAGAAAGTCGTTGAAGTTAAACTGGTCTTTGGCAATTTTCTTTTGCAGTTTCCGCGCTTCTTCTTCGTCGTATTGTTCCTGAGCCTTTTCAACCAGGGTAACAATATCGCCCATACCCAGAATACGGTCGGCCATACGTTCGGGGTGGAACAAATCCAGCGCTTCCATCTTTTCACCGATACCCACAAATTTAATGGGTTTGTTCACCACCGATTTAATGGTAAGTGCCGCACCGCCTCTTGTGTCGCCATCCAGCTTGGTAAGAACCACACCGTCGAAATCAAGACGGTCGTTAAAGGCTTTGGCTGTATTCACAGCATCCTGACCGGTCATCGAATCCACAACAAAAAGGGTTTCCTGCGGTTTAACGGCCTCTTTAATGGCCGAAATCTCGTTCATCATCTCTTCGTCCACCGCCAAACGTCCTGCGGTATCAATGATAACCACGTTCTTGCCATTGTTTTTTGCATAGCTGATGGCATTTTTGGCAATCTCAACCGGGTTTTTATTCCCCTCTTCGGTATAAACCTCAACGCCAACCTGCTCGCCAAGCACTTTAAGCTGGTCGATA
>JALVZH010000223.1 GCA_027022105.1 Bacteroidales bacterium
GTATTGTTCGATAAGGAATACAAAAAAGAGGTGGAACAACTGGTGGCAGCCGGTATGGACAGTGAAGAGGCAAAACAAAAAGCCCCTTTAATACTGGAGGCCAAAGAGATGCTGAAAAAGTGGGAAACCGGCGACCCGGAAGTGAGAAAACTGTGGGCTACCATGAACAGCTGGGTATATGACGGTTTTGATGTTACGTACAAACGCCTCGGTGTTGATTTTGACAAGATATATTACGAATCGGATACCTACTTGCTGGGAAAGAAACTGGTGGAAGAGGGACTGCAAAAAGGAATATTTTACCGCAAGGAAGATGGCTCCGTTTGGGCTGACCTAACGGATGAAGGACTGGATGAGAAACTCCTGCTTCGCTCCGACGGTACTTCGGTTTATATGACACAGGATTTGGGTACCGCACAACTTCGTTATGATGATTATCATCCCGACAAACTGATTTATGTGGTTGGTAACGAGCAAATTTATCACTTTGACGTGTTAAAAAGGATACTGAAAAAACTGGGAAAATCATGGGCCGAAGGTGTCTATCATTTGAGTTACGGAATGGTGGAGCTGCCCCATGGAAAGATGAAATCGCGCGAAGGAACCGTGGTGGATGCCGACGACCTGATGGAAGATATGAAACAGACGGCAAAAAAAATATCCATGGAGTTGGGAAAATTTGATGATTTTTCGGAAGATGAAGCAGACCGGTTGTATGAGACGGTTGGCCTTGGTGCACTCAAATATTTTATTCTGAAAGTTGATCCGCAAAAGACCATGCTGTTCAATCCCGAAGAATCTATCGATTTTAACGGCAATACCGGCTCTTTTATACAATACACCCATGCACGGATACGGTCGGTTTTAAGGAAAGCAAAAGAACATGGCCTGGAAACTGCTGCCGATGGTTTTGCCGGTTTGGCTTTGGAACCCAAAGAGCGGTCGTTACTTAAACTGCTTTATGATTTTCCTGAAACGGTTCAAAATGCAGCCGCTGCATACAGCCCGGCGCAAATAGCCAACTATTCGTACGATTTAGCCAAAGAGTTTAATCAGTTTTATCACGATCATTACATTTTGAGAGAATCCGATTCTCAAAAACGGGGTTTCAGACTGGTATTGACCGGTTTTACGGGACGAACCCTGAAAACCGCTATGGGATTGCTGGGTATAGAACTTCCGGAAAGGATGTAAGGCAATTAATTTACAGCCGGTCTTCGGAACAACAAAATTGCCCAATTAATCAGAAGATAAACGATACACAGCAAAATAAGAGTAAATTTTGCAATGGCAAAATAGTATGCCAGCGAAGACCAGGTTTGATCTACGTTGCCTAATAGCAGTTTGATAAGCGATATATTTTCAATAACATCGAAAAGCGCCGCTAAAAAAATCAAAGCAATAAAATAATTTCCGGCTCTGTAAAAGGGTTTGTCTGCCCATAAACGATTGTTAATGTTAAAGATAAGCATGGCAATAAAACCTGAGTAAACCAGTAGAAAAACAAAATCGGTACCCAGACTTAAACCTGCACTGATTTTTGCGTTTTCATCCCATGAGTTTAAGATTTTTACAGAATTATCAAGATTTTTTGCAAGTTCAAAAGAGACGATACCACTTTTGGCAGCCTCGTTTACCAGAGGCGCATTAAAAATCCGGGTAACCGCAATCATAAGGATTAATGCTGCAAGCAGTGAAATCGTGATTCTGTTTTTGTAAGTGATAAGGAATGTTTTCATTTCAATAATTTTATAGCTTTAACAAAGATAGAAAATATATTCATTTTCTTTTTATATACTTTTGCCTTCTGAAAAAAGAGAGAGCGGTTAATGAGCAGAATAGCAGGATTTGTAAGTTTTTTGGTATTGATTGTGGCGTTTGCATTTACTTCGGATGCACAACATCTCAGGGGAAACAAATCCTTTCATCTGACTTACAGCCGCCTGAAAAGCAATGATGCCTACCGTACTGTTTTCAATCTTTTGGCTTCCAATAACGGTAAAAACATTTATTCCGAATTTCTTGACATCTCTTTTGATTACGACATTGTTTTCGGAAAAACAAAAGAGGGTTTTTACCGGATGGAGTACCGTTTTTTCAATACAAATGTAACGGGAGATGTTAATTTCCGCGATTTTACCGTAGATACTCTTCTGTTTCCAGACTCACTTACAGTTGAAATAAGTTTTGTGAACGGATGGCGGCAGGTTGCGGTTTTTACAGCGGAGATATCCTCTTCCGGCGGATCGCTGATAATAAAAAAAAATATTCCCAATACTGCAAAACCTCTGGTAAAGCTGACAGGAGTATGGTTTACAAACCGGAATAAGAAGGCTTTTATAAAAACCGCCGGTTTAATCAATCACTACTACGGTTATTCATTGTTGCACGATAAAATTATAGCCTATTATTCAAAAATTAATTTGAAAAGTGATAATCCTCCTTCCGAAGTCTTTGCCGCATTGCTGTCGCTGCAGCGTTTACACGATTTTACCGACCGGCACCGTTTTCCGGGAAAACTGCCGTTAAAAAATCACGATCCTGAAAAACTATTGGATAAAACCGCAAAAGCCGGTCGCCTGTTAAAACGTGAAGAGACCATTTTTCATCAGAAAATTCAAAACCGT
>JALVZH010000224.1 GCA_027022105.1 Bacteroidales bacterium
TTTATGCAGCATACGATGCAGCAAAAATAGCCATGGAACACATGGTTCCCGTAATATTGCTTACCGACGGATCACTGGGCAACGGCTCGGAAGTATTTAAAATTCCGAAAGTTGCCGACCTTCCCGAAATCAATCCGCCGCTGGTTAAGGCAAACGATCCCGATTTTAAACCCTACAAACGAGATCCTGAAAAGTTGAACCGCGGATGGGCAGTTCCCGGAACACCCGGCCTTCGTCACCGCATCGGCGGGCTGGAAAAAGAGGATATCACCGGTAATGTATCGCACGACCCGTTGAACCACCAGCGTATGAGCGAGCTGCGTCAGGAAAAAGTTGAACGCGTTGCCAATTATATCCCCTATCTTGAAGTGGAAGGCGATGAAGAGGGCGATTTGCTTCTTGTAAGCTGGGGAGGCACCTACGGCGTAATGCTTACCACCCTCGAAGAGATGCGTGCCGAAGGTAAAAAAGTAAGCCTGGCACATTTCAGAAACATAATGCCCATGCCCAAAAACGTAAGGGAAGTGTTCTCCAAATTCAAAAAAATAATTGTTTGCGAAATTAATATGGGTCAGTTTGTAAACTACCTGAGAATGCACTATCCCGAATTTACTTATCATCAGTACAATAAAATCCAGGGATTACCCTTTATGGTTTCCGAATTAAAAGAACAATTTGAAGCCCTGTTAAATGAATAATGTTATGGAAAACAAGATAGATACAAAAGATTTGGTCCTG
The DNA here is from genome assembly GCA_027022105.1 of Bacteroidales bacterium. GTDB lineage: Bacteria > Bacteroidota > Bacteroidia > Bacteroidales > F082 > Sulfidibacterium. Next base: position 739 of record JALVZH010000224.1, read on the forward strand.
ACAAAAAAGGACTTTGAAAGCGACCAGATGGTAAAATGGTGCCCGGGTTGTGGCGACCATGCAATCCTGAAATCGGTTGAAGCTGTCTTTCCGGTAGTTGGAAAGAATCTGGGGCTCAAAGCTGAAGATTTTGTTGTGGTATCCGGTATCGGGTGTTCCTCAAGGTTTCCTTACTACATGAACACTTATGGAATTCACGGTATCCACGGTCGTCCGGCTCCGCTGGCAATGGGTATCAAATTGTTTAATCCCAGGCTAAATGTCTGGATTATCAGTGGCGACGGCGACTCAATGGCTATCGGTGGAAACCATTTTATTCACATAGCACGCCGTAACCTTGATGTTACCTATTTGATGTTTAACAACAAGATTTACGGTTTAACCAAAGGGCAGTATTCGCCCACTACCCCCAAAGGACAAAAAACAAAAACCTCGCCGCAGGGTTCGTTTGAGACACCTTTTAATCCGGGCGAGCTGGTAATCGGGGCACGAGGAAAATTCTTTGCCAGAGTTACCGATACCAATCCGAGGTTGATGCAAGCCGTATTTACCGAGGCTGCCATGCACAAAGGGGCTTCCATTGTTGAGGTGTTGCAAAACTGTGTGATTTTTAACAATAAAATTCACGCGTTGATTACAGGCCGTGATACAAAAGACGACAACCAGATTGTTCTTGAAGCGGGTAAACCTATGATATTCGGTAAAAATCGCGATAAAGGAATTATTTTGGAAGGTACACGATTGAAAGTGGTTAAAATAGGTGAAAACGGAATTACCGAAAACGACCTTCTTGTGCACGACCCAACCACCGAAGATGCCGGTATCCATATGATGCTGGTTAGTATGGCACCTCCGGAATTTCCTGCTGCTATGGGTGTTATCCGTTCCGTAAAGGCTCCCACACTCGACGAAGAGGTATGGAAATCGATAGAACACGAAAAGGCCACATCGCCGTTTAAAACCGTTGATGATTTGCTGAACAGTGGAAATACATGGGAAATAGATTAATATATTCCTCCTTTTAAGATAAATCCCGCTTTTGAATTATGTTCGGAAGCGGGATTTTTTATTTTCTTGGGGATGTCTGACCTTTTGGGTCGCCGGAAGCCATGCGGGCTGAGACCTGACCTTTTGGGTCGCGGCGAGCCTTGTGGGGGGAGACCCGAAAGGTCGGATTCGGAGAAAGGCAGGTTTTGGGAAGGAACACCGAATATCGAATATCGATTTCAGATTTATTGAAGAATGGGGAATTATTAGAATTAAGAATGAATTGTAAATAAGCAATATACAACGCTCAACGCTCAATGAGCAAGTGGGGTGGGGAAACACAACAAATACTACACCCCATAATTCAGAGGGCGCAAAAAGGTAGGCCAAAGGGCCGGTGCGCCCGATGAATCCCCGAATGTTTTCCATACCGTATTTTTAATTGGAAGAGAAGCACGAGGGGAGATTCTTCGGCATTCTATTCCACATGGCCGGCCTGATGATGCCTCTGAATTATGAGGGGTGGGTGGTGTGAGGTTTCTACCGGCAATGACATGTTTGAAACGCAAAAAACAGTGCGGAGTACTGAAAAATTTGTAGCGCCGTACGAAGCTCTGCGGAGTGCGGTGCGGAAATGAATTGAATTCAGGTATTGTGTTAATTTTATTGCAGAATTTTTCTCAACCTGACGGAGTCCATCCCGCAAACCGGCGTTCAATCCGTCAGGTTTGCGTGCGTGCCCGATGAATCCCCGAAATGATATCCGTACCGTATGTTGAATCGGAAAAGAAGCGCTAGGGGAGATTCATCGGTATGCTATCCCACATAGTCGGCTTGTTGATGCCTCCGAATTGAAACGGGAGGGTGATATTATGTAAGACATACGATGTAAGATGTAAGATTTTAGAATTATTGGTTGCAGCAGGGATGGGAGCGGCAGCCCGCAGACGGCAGGGCTTGTGAGGCTTGCGGCGAGGAGGCAGAAGGCTGAGCGGTGAGCGAAAACCCCGCAGCCGCATAAAACAATCTTCTATTTTTAAATATAAATATTCTGACATTGTTTCAAACATTGTTGCCGAACAGCCCTGCCAACGAGGACTACAAACGGACAACAGATTGCGATACCTGATGGCAAGCAACTACAAGCCAGTCCGGCCGCACTGAAAATAATTAAGATTCAATATTTTTCCACTTAATTCAATCAGCTTGTTTTGATATGGAATGAGCGACGTGCTCGCCGTAATGCACCGATGTTTCCATATTTAAAGAGCTGTTTTTCAACAGGTCGTCATCAATCTTAATGCTTCCCCGCTGAAAAAGTAAAACAATGGATGAACCACCGAATTTGAAATAACCTTTTTCCATTCCTTTTACGGCAGTATCTCCGTCATAGGTTTGTACAATGGAACCCACCATGGTCGCCCCCACTTCACTCATCAGGACATTTCCGAATCTTTTCGTTTTAATTAGTGTCCATTCCCTTTTGTTGCTGCAAAAGATACGGGCACGTTTTTTAACAGCCAAAGGCGAAACGGAATAGTAATCGCCGGCGATTTTCTTTGTTTCAATAATTTTACCGGAAACGGGGAAGTGAAAGCGGTGGTAATCGGACGGACACAAGCGGAAAAGCATCATGCTGCCATCATTGTAAGTAAGCGCCAGACTGTCGTTTTGAATAAAACTTTTAAGATTAAATTTTTCACCTTTTACAACAAAATCCTGCTCCGATATATTACTCCATACCAGCACTTTACCATCAGCAGACGATACCGCCACCATACGGTTTGTATCCACAGGCCGGGCTTCGGGTTTTAATTTTCTGATAAAAAATTCGTTGAAAGTATGGAAACCGGTGTCTTCTGCAATGCTGAGGTCAATGTTATACTCTTTTACAAACCCGGGAATCTTTTTTGCGGATGAGGGTTTATCCATTTGACGGCCGTACCATTCCGAAACAATTTTTCTTTTAATAAGCGCTTCCAGCGAAAGTTCACCAACGGGATTTACATAGAGCCAGTTCAGCCAAAAAGCTGCCGGAGTTTTTTCGGTAAGCGTTTTCCCCGTATCACGGTCGATATACTTAATGGCTTCCGGTTTTTTGTAAGGATAAAAAAACAGAGCAACAAAAGCAATAAGCAATATTGCGAGAGCAGATTTTGTTTTTTTGGAAAAGAACATGATTACGGTTCAAACTGTTTCAAAACAATATTACCATTTTCATATACCGCATACGAAAACTTTGAAATCCAGTCGCCCAATATTATCAATGATGCTTTATCGCCGATTTTTTCATTTCTTCTGATATGCCGGTGACCGAAAATGAAAAAGTCCACATCGGGATATTTTTCCAGTTTACGTTGTGCATAATGATACAGCATCTCTTCGTTAAAAGGCGGACTGGCATCTATTTCTTTACCTTTAATGTAGTTTGCCAGCCGGCTACGGCGCGAGAAATAGAGACCCAGCGAAATTCCCAGATCGGGGTGGAGCCAGCGAAACAGAAACTGATTGATTTTGTTTTCGAAAACCTTTTTCAGGAATTTATACCCATTGTCGCCCGGGCCCAGGCCGTCGCCATGTGCCAGAAAGAACTTTTTACCGTCGTATTCAAAAATCTCCGCTTTGCGATGAATAATTGCTCCCACCTCCTTTTCCAGATAATCGAAAGCCCAGATGTCGTGGTTTCCTTTGAAAATATGAACCGGAATTCCGCTGTCGGTAATTTCGGCAAGTGTTCCCAGCAGCCGCACATATCCTTTGGGAACAGCTTTTTTATACTCGAACCAGAAATCGAAAATATCGCCCATTAAAAAAATAACGGCTGCATCCTCCCTAATCTCTTCGAGCCAGCGTACCAGTTTGCGTTCTCTTTCCAGGCTGCTGTCGTGATCGGGAATGCCGAGGTGAAAATCGGATGCGAAATATAATTTTTTCCGGTCCAATGAACGTGCGATTAAAGTTCTTTTACCATATCTTTTATGAGGGTAACCAGCTTAGGTGTAACCCTTGCCACGGCTGCGATTACCTCTTCGTGCGAAATTTCAATAATTTTCCCTTCCACACCCAAATCGGAAATTACCGAGACGGCAAAAACAGGCAGGTTCATATGGCGGGCGACAATCACTTCGGGAACCGTTGACATACCAACCGCATCGGCGCCTAAGGTTCTTATGTATTTATATTCGGAAGGGGTTTCGTATGTAGGGCCCGATACCCCTGCATAAACACCGGTTTGATAATGAATGTTATGGTGCCGTGCAATCCGTTTGGCAAGGCTTAACAGTTTTTTGTCATAAGCTTCGCTCATATCAACAAAACGGGGCCCCAGTTCATCTAAATTTTTACCGATGAGCGGGTTGGGCATTAAATTGATGTGGTCGGTGATAAACATGATGTCGCCCACTTCAAAATCGGGATTCACTCCGCCGCTGGCATTAGATACAAAAAGATAATTGATACCCAACATTTTAAGAACCCGTACCGGAAAGGTGACCTCCTGTGTGGAGTATCCTTCGTAATAATGGAACCTGCCCTGTAAAGCCACCACCTGAACTCCGTTGAGTGTTCCGAACAACAATTGTCCCATGTGTCCGTTTACCGTGGAAACGGGGAAATTGGGTATGTCTTTATAAGGAATGGCAACTTCCGCAACAATCTCTCCGGCCAAATCGCCCAGTCCGGAGCCTAAAATAATACCTATATGGGGTTTTGATTTTATTTTACTTTCAATAAAATCAACGGTTTCTTTTATTTTCCCTAACATACTTCTTAATTTGGTTATTAAAATTTGTTTCATCCAGGCCGTGAAATTTTACCGACACCGGCAAATAATACAACGGCAGATCATTCAGGATGCGAAGGTAGGGAGAATTCATTAAACGCATGGAATCTTTTTCGGTTGTTATCAGGATTTTATTGTTAGTAAACTGATCATCAAACGTTTTCTTTACCAGTTCCATATCTTTTTTTGTGTACTTGTGATGATCGGGAAATTCCAAAACAATCAATTCATTGCATTTGCGGCGTAAAAATTCTTTCATCGGATAGGTATTGGCAATGCCCGCAAATACGATAATGGCCGAATATTTTTTCTTTTCACTAAATCCGGGTAACTGAAAACCGGGAAACGGCAACGGGGTTTCGTGTTGTAAATAGGAGAAATAAAGGCTCTGATGCCCCTGAATGTTTAACTTATTGCGCACACTTTTTCTAACGAAAGGTGAAAGAACCTTGTCGGTTTTGGTAACCACAATAATATCCGCTCTTTTTGCCGCCGATTTCACATCCCTTAATGTCCCCACGGGAAAAAGATGGTCGTCGGTATAAAGATTGCGGTAATCGGTTAATAAAACAGATATTCCTGATTTGATATAACGGTGTTGAAATGCATCATCCAGCAATACAACATCCAGCTCGGGATCGTTTTCCATTAGATTAGTGACTCCATTGGGCCGGTTGTTATCAACGGCAACAGTAAGTTTCGTACCAAATTTTTTAACGTATTGAAGGGGCTCGTCGCCAACATCGTCAGCAGTGGAATATTGGTCTGCAATGAGAAAATCTTTGGTTTTTCGCCTGTAACCACGACTTAATACAGCCAGCTTGTATTCGGGCATTAACAAATTGATAAGGTACTCGATATGAGGTGTTTTTCCGGTTCCTCCCATGGTCAGATTCCCCACATTGATAACCGGCATTGGAAAGGAAACAGATTTTAAAATACCCAAATCAAACAGTGCGTGCCGTAACAAAATGGCTAAACCGAATAACCATGCAAATGGAAATAAAAATATTCTCCACACTGTTGTAAAAGTTGTTTATTTAACGATACTTTTTCCCTGTTTAAAAAATTGCGTAATTTTAGTAAAAATTTAAATACGAAAAATACTTAATTAGTAAAAATAACGTTTAATTTTGCTGATACATTAAACAATCTGAATATGAGAATATTAGACATAACAAATTATTTGGAGGAACTTGCTCCGACAGCATTGCAGGAGTCGTACGATAATGCAGGATTGCTTGTTGGCGACCCAACCCGCGGGCTCACAGGTGCATTAATTACGCTGGATGTTACACCTGAAGTGCTTGATGAAGCAATTGAAACGGGAGCCAATCTTGTTATTGCACACCATCCGGTAATTTTTGGCGGAATAAAAAAACTAACGGGTAAAGATATGGTGGAGCAGGTGGTTATCAAGGCCATAAAACACGATATTGCGTTGTATGCCATTCATACAAATCTTGATAATGTTTCTGACGGCGTAAACCGGCGACTGGCGGAAAAACTGGGTTTAAAGAACCTGAAAATCCTTTCCCCTATGGACAGCACGCTGAAAAAAATCGTCTGTTTTTGTCCGGTGTCGCATGTGGAAACAGTGAGGAATGCCATGTTTGAGGCCGGAGCCGGATACATTGGCAACTACAGCCACTGCAGTTTTAATGTGGAAGGAAAAGGAACTTTTAAAGCAGGAGAAAATACAAACCCTTATGTGGGAGAAAAAGGAGAACTTCATTTTGAGGATGAGGTGCGCATAGAAACCGTTGTTCCTTCGTTTTTAATAAATAAGGTTGTTTCTTCCATGACAGAAGCCCACCCGTATGAAGAGGTGGCATACGATGTTTATCCGGTAGAAAACCGCTATGAAAAAACGGGTGCGGGTATGATTGGAGAGGTTGAACCGGTGGAGATTTCCTCTTTTTTGGAACATGTAAAGAATTGCCTTGGAACCGGAGTACTACGTCACGGCAGGTTTATCAACCGTTCGGTTCAAAAGGTTGCTATTTGCGGCGGGAGCGGAAGTTTTCTTATTGAAAAAGCAGCACGGGCCGGTGCCGATGTTTTCATTACAGCCGATGTTAAATACCACGACTTTTTCCTGTTTAACGGAACCATGACAATAGTGGATGCAGGACACTTTGAGACAGAACAATTTACCCGCGAATTATTGTTTGATTATTTAAAGGAAAAATTTCCTACTTTTGCACTCCAAATTTCAAAAGTAAATACAAACGCTGTTTCTTATTTTTAGAAAGGAATAAATAACATCATGACAACAACAAAAAAAGAAGGACAAGAGGTAAGTGTTGAGCAGAAACTGATTGCTTTATACAACTTACAGCAAATTGATTCACAGATTGATAAAATTAAAATTGTACGCGGTGAACTTCCCCTTGAAGTAGAGGACCTTGAAGACGAAATTGCCGGTCTCGAAACAAGAATCTCCAATTTTGAAAAAGAAATTGCCAAACTAAACGATTTTGTATCAGGCAGGGAAAATGCCATAAAAGAGAGTGAAGCACTGATAAAAAGGTATCAGGATCAGCAGATGAACGTGCGCAACAGCCGCGAATATGATTCGCTGAGCAAAGAAATAGAGTTCCAGACACTTGAAATCCAACTGGCAGAGAAAAAGATAAATGAGGCAAAACTGAAAATTGAGCAACTGGAGGAGGAGATTGCCAAAGCCAAAGAAGCTCTTGATATGAAAAAGCAGGATCTGGATGCCAAAAAAGGCGAGCTCAAAGATATCGTTGCCGAAACGGAAAAAGAGGAACAGGAGCTTTTGAAAAAGTCAAAAGAAAACGAGCAGTACATCGAAGACCGTCTGCTTTATGCTTACAAACGAATCCGCTCCAATGCCCGCAACGGTCTTGCCGTAGTTCAGATTGAGCGTGATGCCTGTGGCGGTTGCTTTAACAAAATACCTCCTCAGCACCAGTTGGACATTAAACTGCATAAAAAAATTATTGTTTGCGAATACTGCGGCCGTATTCTGGTTGACGATGAGATTGTGGAAGCGGTAAAAGGTAAAAAAGAAGAATAACACACTTCCCGATTTATAAAAACGTAAAAGCCGCCCTGCTGATG
>JALVZH010000225.1 GCA_027022105.1 Bacteroidales bacterium
CTGTCGTTCATGGTCCAGTAGCCGCCGTTGTAAAATATGAGTCCCGATGTTTCGTCCACTTCACCGGGCAGCAAAAAACGGAATGGCGGATTATAAACGGTAATATTGTAGGTACAACTCCCGTCGTTTTCCTGTGCCAGGGGATTAAAATTGTTTGCCCTCGGATCGGTACAGCCTTGTGTTTGAGAAAACAGCGGTTGCAGCGCCGTTATCATACCGAAACCCAAAAGCAATAAAAAAGCCTTTTTCATAAAAAAAACATTTTGAGGCTGCAAAGGTACGTCAATTTCTTTGAAGCGTACCTGCGGTTTGTTTGAGGTGTTTTTGCTATTTTTGTTGCAATGATTATGAATGATGTACCGTTAATAAAAAAAGGAGTCTTTAAAAGTTACTTGAAAAATGCTGTTTCCAATGGAGCTGTTATGGGTGTAATCTTTTTCGGCATTCTCTGGGGTAAGGAATTGCATTGGACAAAGGCTCTTTGGATTGGTTTTTCATCCGGATTTGCATTATTTTTTATTGTACAGATGCTTGCGTTTTTAAATAATGAGGTTTTAGAAAGGAAAAAGAAAATCAAGAAATTAAAATCGTTTAAGTGCATATTAAATAAAGGATTTAAGATTACTGACGACCTCTATTATGAAGGACTAACGGACAACTATTTTGTGCAGATATTTTTAATTGAAGAATGGATTTCTCCATATAAAAAGAAAAAGGAATATGTTAATGTTCGGATCTATTATGACTTTCCAAAGGCATTGGATATGAATTATCTTATAAATGAAATTAAAAATTTAAAACAGGTTGCTGATATCTCAATAAAAGAGAGTGTAATAACCTTTTTACCGGTTCATTACAAATTAAACGACTCTGTTTTGGATGCAATTACCGAAGTGGTTGAATTTTTGAAAAAATTACAAATGAAACCTATTTCATACGATGAATGGAAAACGAAATACAAAAATTTAGACAACCGGATGAATAAAATAAATAAAAAGCCTTTTAATTTGCTGAAAAATGTTTACAAATTAAACAAACCAAATACCAAAGGATAAATATTGGCGGGGAAAAAACATAAATATGGTCTGTTATTAACAATATTACGATTGTTAAACCTCCTTTTGGCGGGTTTGTTTATACTTTCCGTGTTGGCCGGTTATATTCCCCCTTCAAAGTTTCCGTTTCTGTCGGTGCTCGGTCTTGTCTTTCCACTTTTATTGTTTATCAATCTGTTTTTTCTGTTTTTTTGGATTGTTTTACGCAAAAAAGAATTTCTGATTTCGCTCGTGGTTCTTTTGCTCGGTTTTCAGGATGTTAACCGTCACTTCGGGTTCTCCTTTTCCGGTTCCGAAGCCAAAGGGAAAAAGATAAAAGTTGTTTCTTATAACGTTCAGGGTTTTACTCATTCTAACAATTTGAAGTTGAGAAATATAAAAAAACAGGAAATATTAAAATTTCTGCTCGACAGAAACCCCGATATTGTATGTTTGCAGGAGTACCATTCGGTGGATAAGAAACTGTATCAACCGTTGAAAGACGACAAACAGTATCTGAATGCCGGAACACACTTTTTTCAGAGTTATTTCGGTCCCGGATACAAAGAGCTGATCGGGATGATTATTTTTTCGAAATTTCCTTCGGTAAACAGCGGTTATTTAAAATTCGACGGGCACAGGACTTTTGCCATATATACCGACTTGAACACCGGAGAGGATACGGTACGGGTTATCAATGTTCATCTGGCAAGTATCAGCCTGAGTCCGCGCGATTTGGATATGATAAGCAAAGGCGGAATTGACCAGGAGAATGAATTGATTCGTTCCAAACGGATTTATTACAAACTTGTGAAAGCATACAAACTACATGAGCGGCAAATGAAAGCCATATTGAAACTGGCAGAAGAAACCAAAGGAAAAGTAATTCTTTGCGGCGATTTTAACGATACGCCGGGTTCCTATACCTATAGCCTGGCCGACAGGGAGTTTACGGATGTTTTCAGACAAAACGGTTTCGGAATGAGTCCCACCTACGCAGGCCCCATTCCTTTTCTTCGTATCGATTACATTATGCTAAAGGGCAATGGTATCGGTTCTGTAAATTACAAACGTTTCAAAGTCGGGTTTTCCGACCATTATCCTGTTTCGGCAGAGATTGAAATCGAACATTAAGGAAGATTTTTTAATAATATTGTACCTGCTCAAAGTTAACGGAATGAAAGTTTTATTCATTCATTATCCAATTTATTTTCAGGGTATAAGTCGAGAATATTCCGCCGTATGGTAAAGATTGGGAATATGGAGTTTCCGGCAACCGGGTGTAATCAAAGTTGATTCTCAATGGTATCTCGGTCAGTTTTTCAAGTGGTATCTGCAGACCCAGACCGTATGTAAATGAGCCTGTTAAATATTCATTGCCGGATGAGGCTTCTTCGTCATAATGACTTTCAGCATAAAAACCCGTACGGAGAGACAAAATATCGACAAAAGTCAGTTCCAAACCGCTGTAAATACCTTTTTCGTATTTCGAATTCAATAGAAACTGATAATCCGTCTGTACAAAAAGCCGGAAAGAGTTCAGGTTTTTTGAGATCCAATGTTTGTTCAAAGTAAATTGAT
>JALVZH010000226.1:0-4926 GCA_027022105.1 Bacteroidales bacterium
GAATACCCGACAGCAGTGCTACCGCAAAAGTGAGCACAATACCTACGGCTACCCATCCCCAGGGAATAATAAAGTTACTTCCGGTAAAAAAAGAGACCATATTTCCGGCAGCAACCCCTGAAACAATACCCAGCAGGCCGCCAATTTGCGCTATCACAACAGCTTCCATAAGAAACTGATTCCTGATGGTGCTTCTTTTTGCGCCTATGGCTTTTCTGATACCGATTTCACGGGTTCGTTCCGTAACCGAAACCAGCATAATGTTCATCAACCCGATGGCTGCCCCGAAAAGTGTAATCAGTCCGATGGCGGTGGCCCCGATGGTGATACTTCCGGTCAGTTCTATGAGCATATTGGCAATTTTATCGCTTTTAACAACTGCAAACGAATCATCGGAACGCGGCAAATCTTTACGGATACGCCGGAAAAGGCCTGTGGCTTCACCGATGGCTGCATCCATTTGCGACGGGTCATTTACCAAAACGGAAATATCGTAATTCATTTTGGGTCTGGAAAAATATTGGCGTACATTGTTTATGGGCACAAGGCATGAGCGGTCGCCCGAAAACCCCATGCTGGTTCCTTTTTCTTTAAGTATCCCCACAACCCTGTATTTTCCGGCTCCTATCGAGATAATTTTTCCTAACGGGTTTTCACCTGTTTTAAACAGTTTTTTTACAATTTCGCTTCCGATGACGGTAACATGTGCACCTTCCAAAGATTCGCGCGGTGAAATATTGCGTCCTTCGTTAAGTTCCATCCCCGAAGTAAAAAGGTAATTTTCATCAACACCCAGTACCGCTACGTTTGGGTCGGTTTTTTCCGATTTGTATTTCAGGGTTGCCACATTGGTTCCCGATGTTTTTATGGAAACCGTTGCCGGAAAATCAAACTCTTTTTTAAAATCAACCGCCTGCCGGTAAGTTATGGGTTCGTACGATTTGGCATTGTTTCGACGACGCCTTCCGATGTGTACACGCAACGTACGGCTTTGAATGGTAAAGGTATTGGAACCCATCATCGAAAAGTTATCTTTTAGGTAATATTCCACGGCATCGATGGCGGTAAGAATTCCGATAAGGGCCATAATTCCGAAAGCAATAATTGAAACGGTAAGGATGGTTCGAATCAGATGGCTTTTTATGGATCCGAAAGATATTCTGATGTTCTCAATTATGAGCCTCCGGTTAACCATTTCAATCGTCGTTTTTTGTTCCGAATGCGAGGTCGCCTGCGTCACCGAGGCCCGGAACGATGTAAGCTTTTGCAGTAAGCTCGTCATCAACGGAACCTGTCCAGATGGTCATGGGAATTTTGGAAAAAGCTTTTTTCAACGCTTCAATGCCTTCGTGTGCCGAGAGTACGGTAACTACATGCAGATGTTTCGGTTTGCCCAGCTCAAACATGCCTTTTATGGCGGCAACCAACGAGCCTCCGGTAGCCAGCATGGGATCTGAAATAATCAGTGTCCGTTCTTTTACTTTGGGCGAGGAAAGGTAATCCAGCTTAATCACAAACTCCTCTTCTTCCTCTTTTGAGTATTTGCGGTAGGCTGAAATAAATGCATTGTCGGCATCGTCAAAAAAGTTGAGTAACCCCTGATGAAGCGGCAACCCGGCACGAAGCACCGTTGCCAGCAGCGGTTGTTCCTTTAACAAGGACATATTGGCAACTCCGAGTGGTGTTATCACCTCTTTTTGTTCGTATTCCAGTTCTTTGCTTATTTCATAGGCAAAAATTTCTCCCAGCCGTTCCAGGTTTCGCCTGAACCGCATACGGTCGGACTGAACATCTTTATCCCTTAACTGGTAAAGGAATTGATTGAAGATTGAATTTTGTTTTCCTAATTCCCTGATCATTTTTTTGTATTTGTATTACAAAGGTAACGGTTATTTGATTATGAAAGATATCTGGCTACAATGGGCATCCTGCGTCCCATGCCGAATGCTTTGGTGGAAACCCTTAAAATGGGCGGGGTTTGGTACCGTTTGTACTCATTCAGGTTGACCATTTTAAGTATTCTGTCCACCAGCTTCTTGTCGTAACCCATGGCTACAATTTCTTTCGGTCCTTTTCGGTTCTCAATGTATTCGTAAAGAATGGTATCAAGAATGGCATATTCGGGCAATGAATCCGTATCTTTTTGTCCGGGCCTTAATTCGGCTGACGGCGGTTTGGTAATGATGTTTTCCGGGATAATCCCGTTTTCACGGTTTATGTAACGGGCCAGTTGATAAACCTGTGTTTTGTAAACATCGCCCAGTACCGAAAGTCCGCCGTTCATATCGCCGTAAAGGGTGCCGTAGCCTACGGCAGCTTCGCTTTTGTTGCTGGTATTCAGAAGGATATATCCGAATTTGTTGGACAAAGCCATCAATATCACACCTCTGATACGTGCCTGCAGGTTCTCTTCGGCAATATTGAATGGCAGGTTTTTAAAGTAAGGTTTTAAGGTTTCATCCAAAGCATCATAACTCTTTTTTATCGGAATAATATCATGCGGCATGTTCAGGTTCTTAACCAAATTCAGCGAATCGGTTACCGAGTGTTCCGACGAATATTGCGACGGCAGCAAAACGTTATACACATTTTCATTACCCAGGGCTTTGGCAGCCAGCACCGAAGTTACGGCGGAATCAATGCCGCCCGAAAGGCCCAAAATGGCTTTGTTAAACCCGAGTTTTCCAAAATAGTTTTTTATTCCCATAATCAAAGCATCGTGGATGCGGGCAATGGCTCCGGGATGTTGCGGTGCCTGAATGTTGGCGGCACTTTCCACTTCACCGGTATCGAAAACGGCAAAATCCTCTTCAAACCAGGCCATTTCGCGTACCACTTCGCCCTTCGAATTCATGGCCAGTGAACCGCCGTCGAACAACAATTCGGTTTGTGCCCCCACGTGGTTTACATAAAACAGCGGCAACCTGTATTTTAAAGCGTTTTTTCGCAATACATCCTCGCGTATTTCGGCCTGTTTGTAATTAAAAGGTGAAGCCGCAATGTTGATAATCATATCGGGGTTTTGTTTGATAAGATGATCCATGGGATTGATGCGGTAGAGCGGATTGTCCTGCACATTCCACAGGTCTTCGCAAATGGTAACGGCCAGTTTTTTTCCTTTGAATGAGACCGTTTCGAATTTTATGTTGGGTTCAAAATAACGGTATTCGTCAAAGATATCGTAATTGGGAAGCAGTGTTTTGTGTATCAGTTGCTGCACCTTGCCTTTGTAAACAAAAGCCGCCGAGTTGTACAGCGGTTTTCCTTTGGGCTCGGTATTGTAGGTGGGCACACCGATGATGGCTGCGGTTTCGGTGCAGGCAGCGGCTATCTCTTGCAGCGTGTCGTTGCATTGGTTTACAAAATCCCTGAATTCCAGAAAATCCCTTGGCGGATACCCCGAAACAGCCAACTCGGCAAATACTACAATATCGGCTCCCTCTTTTTCCGCTTTTTTAACGGAATCCAGAATCTTTTGTTTGTTGCTTTCAAAATTCCCTATGTGGTAATTGATTTGTGCCAGTGCTATTTTCACTATCAATTATGTTTTATATTGTTTAATCCTTATTTGCATAATCATTTTCAACTTTTTTTGGTAATCCGGCATTTTATCCGGACAGCCTTTCTAAAGTGGTAACCCAGTTATTAAAGTGTCTGCATTTTTGCTTTAATGTCTCAATTCCGATGTTTGCTGCAACATCAGGCCCGACATTTGCTTTATCATATTCGGGTATTAATTGTAAAATTCTTTTGGATGGTGCACGTTGCGGGTCGTCGTTAATTAATTCGGGATTTTCATATTCATTTCCGATTTTTATTAACTCTTCAATTTCATTCTCATAATCAAAATATTCATATTTTAATGGTTCCGGATTTGCAAATATAAGCGCCTCAAATTCATGAAGTTGAAAATATGGAATAAAACGGTAATGGTTTATATCATCTTTAAATGCTTTTTCAAGAAACTCAACTTTTTCATATGGATTACTAATTTTTATTGCTTCGGAATATTTTGGAAAATCCGTTGGTAAGGCATATAAATCGAACATAGTGGTAAAACGAACTTCAGGATGGTCATCCTCTTTAATCCACATTAAAATATCGTTTTTAGCCTTTTGATAATTAATCAATCCACCCCTGTAACTCTTTTTTTTATCCTTGCCGGTTAATACACTTCTCACATATGTAAAAATATTAAAATTGGCTAAATAGGGGGCTAATACTCTTTTTACAAAATACTCTTCGGTTTGCCCTTCCGAAATAATATTCAATCTGATAAAATCACTCATGGGCGGCCTCCTAAAACATTTTTTTCCCAAAGTTCACTGATATTGTATTTGTCTAACCAGTCAATCAAATCGTTTTCATTAAGTTTTTTAAATGTTGAGCATTTGTTCAATTCGTCTCTTTCAACAACAAGGATGTTATTAATGTCAAACTCGTCAATTAAACGGGTTGATTGGGTAGCAAGGATAATTTGGGCGTTTTTGCTTGCAATTTTTATCATACTTGCCAGCAGCGAAATGGCATACGGATGTAATCCTAATTCCGGTTCGTCTAAAATAATTACCGGGGGTAAAGTTTCGGGTGGCTGCAAAAAAAGTGTAGTTAATGCCATAAAACGCAGTGACCCGTCGGAAATTTGATGAGGGCCGAACAGATAATCGGAATCTTTTTCGGTCCAATTCAACATAATGTAGTTCTCGTTATGGGCTGATGGCGTTAAAACGAAATCGCCAAATTGCGGCATTGCCTTTCTGATGTATCGAACAATTCTGTTATAATAATCTTCTTGAATTTTCAGTTCATACAAAAAAGCAGCAAGATTACCACCGTCGCTTCTTAAAAATTTGTTGTCGTTGATATACCCTTTGTTTCTGATTCGGGATTCTTTCGACGTATCGTGAAATTGAAAAACCTGACAAC
>JALVZH010000226.1:4936-8565 GCA_027022105.1 Bacteroidales bacterium
AAATAACATTGGCTGTTTTTGTGTCCGGTTTTTTGCAGTAGTCATAAAGCCCCGATTCTTTTAATCCGGGTTCTAAAGAAATAGTAAATGGTTTTGTTCTTTTTTTCTCTTTATAGGTTAATGTTTCTTCGGTAAAAATAAGAGTGTCACCTGCTGCATAAGCCAGTCTGAAACTGTATTTATCCACTGAGTTTTCACCCGAAAAGGTAAGTGTTGCTTCAATGCGTTTTGTTTTTTTGGGTCCGTAATATAGCAATGAGCCGGCCGAGCCTTCTTGTCCGATATATGTCTGTAATGCACCGGTGGTTAAATAATTAAGCATTTTAAAAAAGGAAATCAAATTGCTTTTTCCGCTGCCGTTTGCACCTAAGAGAACTGTGATATTGTTATTGACCGGAACCGATTGCCCTTGTAAATTTACGGATTTAAACCCTTTAATTTCGATGTTTGTGAGTTTTAAAGTTTTCTTCATTTCCAATTGTTCTTTTTTTAAAAAATCACCGCAATATTTAACTCCAGAAAATGGTTTGTTCCCTTGTTGTTCAGACCGTTTCCGGCAGGATTTTCACCTTTCAGAACATTTATAAAGGCATTGTCGTATTTTATTCCTGTACGCAAATAGGTTGAACCGGTTAACGGAAATTCGGTGCCTAACCCCAAAATCAACGCTTCGCGCGTAAACCGCATCATGTCATCAACGGATACCCCCGAAGTTTCCTTTACATATGTAAATGTGGGATCATCCGAAACAAAAGTGTCATCGGCCTTGGCGTTCAACAACATACCGAATCCGAAACCGATTTGTCCGTAAATCCTGAATTTTTCTTTTATGTTCTTTGTTTTCATTGAAAAAACCAGAGGGATTTCCACATATTTGGTTTTAAGGGTTCTGTACAATGTTCCTGTATGGTTTTGTCCGGTTTCATCTTTCAAAAGCCAGGGCATTTTCATTTTCGAATTCAGAAAAACGACATTAAAACCGGTATTGAATGTATAACCTTCCATAATGTAAATTTCGGACAAAAAACCCCATGAGGCACCGGCCTTCATCCCGTCATAGTTGTAATGGTCGTTGTCGCTGTTGAACCATCCGATGTTGGGAGCTGCCCGGAAACCGAATTGTACCGGTTTGTGCTGTGCAAACAGTTGCGATGATATGAAAACGAAAATAATGAAAATGCTTTTTTTCATGCTGTGTTAATAGCTGTTAATAAAGCAAAAGTAATCTATTTTTTTAATTACTTTTGTGAAAAAAGAAGAGCCATGAAAATATTACCGGTTGAAAAAATCCGTGAAGCGGATGCTTACACCATAAAAAACGAACCCATTGAAGATATTGACCTGATGGAAAGGGCTGCCGGGCAGCTTTTTAACTGGATTGGGAAACACGTTGACACCACACATCCGTTTTATGTGGTGGCCGGACCCGGAAACAACGGCGGTGACGCGCTGGCTCTGTCGCGAATGCTTAAAAAATTCGGTTATTTGGTTAAGGTATATGTGGTACGGTTTTCCCCTAAAACCACTGAAAATTTCCGGATTAATTACGACCGGTTCAAAGAGTTGGCGGGTGAGTTTCTGTATGATGTTGAGAACATTGAGGATTTTCCCCTGATTGATGATGAAGAAGGCGTTATTGTGGACGGGATTTTCGGTTCCGGCTTGGGCAGACCCGTACAGGGTTTTCCCGGTGAGGTGATTAAAAAAATAAACGAAAGTCCGGCGCTGAAAATAGCCATTGACATTCCCTCGGGACTGTTTGCCGATAAAAGTTCCGTGGATGCAGGCGGCGAAATAGTCCGTGCCGACTACACACTCACATTTCAAAATCCGAAACTTGCATTTATGATGCCCGAAAACGATCCGTTTGTGGGAAAATGGTATGTGCTCGACATAGGTCTGCATCCAGGATTTATCAATAATGTGGAGGTGGATAACTTTTACGTACTCAAAAACGATGTGAAAGGCATCATGCAGCGCCGGAAAAAATTTTCGCACAAAGGGACATTCGGGCATGCGCTGCTGGTGGCCGGCAGTTACGGAAAAATGGGTGCCGCCGTGCTTTCGGCGAGAGCCGCATTGCGTTCCGGTTTGGGGCTGCTTCATGTGCATATTCCCAAATCGGGTTATAACATCATGCAAACCGCTGTTCCCGAGGCAATGTTGAGTTTCGACAGGTATGAAAACTATTTTTCGGAAGTACCTGATTTAACCCCTTTTAACGTGGTTGCGGCTGGTCCCGGGCTCGGTAAAGAGCATCAGTCGCAAATGGCGCTGAAGGTATTGATACAGAACTTTAACCGTCCCATGGTTTTTGATGCCGATGCGCTGAATATCCTTTCCGAAAACAAAACCTGGCTCTCGTTCTTGCCGTCGAACAGCATTCTGACGCCGCATCCCAAAGAGTTTGAGCGGCTGGCAGGAAAATGGAGCAACGATTTTGAAAAGCTGGAACTGTTGCGCTCGTTTGCCCGTAAATATAATGTGGTGGTGGTGCTCAAAGGTGCTCATACAGCCGTTTGTACCGCTTCCGGAAAATGCTATTTCAATTCCACGGGAAATCCCGGTATGGCTACCGCCGGCAGCGGTGATGTGTTGACCGGTATCATTACCGGATTGTTAACCCAGGGTTGT
This sequence comes from Bacteroidales bacterium, assembly GCA_027022105.1. Lineage (GTDB taxonomy): Bacteria > Bacteroidota > Bacteroidia > Bacteroidales > F082 > Sulfidibacterium. The sequence goes on from JALVZH010000226.1 coordinate 7,571, forward strand.
TCGCCCGAAAAGGCTGCCGTCCTCGGTGTTTATCTGCACGGACTTGCAGGCGATTTGGCTGAAAAACAGTGGGGACAAAGGGCGCTGATAGCCGGCGATATAGTGCAAAACCTGGGAAAAGCATTCAAAAAAACAGACAAGTAATTTGAGTTTTCTGTATGGAAATACGGAAAGAAAATTAAAAATCCGTATGATTTTACGGAAAAACAAACAAACAGTACATTTAATTCCTTACCGGAAATTTTCTTTCAATCTGATGTGTTACCGTTCGGGAGCGATTCTTAGCAACGGCCGTTTGAACCGGTTTACCCGTACCGGTAATTTATTGTTTCGGTAAGCTGCATTGGATGCATGTTTATCATGGCGGTTGCGCTGACTTGTAGTTGTTTGCCGCAATTCCCATTCTTAATTCTAATGTCTCACATCGGATATCTGACATCAAAATAATTCGTTATCCTTTTCCAAATTTCGAATTTCTTCCTTTCGCCTTTCCACCCGCCTCAGGCGGGCTCCTGCCCGCATTTCCACGTTCGACACCGACAGGTTTTTCCCCGGGTTCAACCTTTCAAGTCTCCACCCGCAAGGCCGACGGCGACTTGAAAGGATTTTGTCTGCAAGACCTGCAGATAGTTGAAAAACTTGGGCAACTAACACCACTAAACCCTCATAATTCAGAGGCATCATCAGGCCGGCTATGCGGGTTGAAAATACCGATAAACTCCCCTAATGCTTCTCTTCCAATTAAAATAACGTAAAGGATATCATTTCGGAGATTCATCGGGCGCGCCGGCCTTTTGGCCTATCTGTTTGCGCCCTCTGAATTACGGGGTGGAGTGTATGTTATGTTTTTCCACCCATTTGCTCATTTTCAATTCATTCTCCAATCCGCAATTTTAATTCTTCAATAAATCTGCAATCGTTCAGCCAAAGGCAGACACGTAATCAATATTCGATGTTCATTATTCAATTTTACTTCCCAACTTTTTCCTTTACCC
>JALVZH010000227.1 GCA_027022105.1 Bacteroidales bacterium
TTTTCGTTGCATCTCTAAATCGTGCGTACGCTCCTCCAATTCTTCGTTGGAAACCCGGAGTTCTTCCTGTTGCTCCTGCAATTTCTTCTGATTTTCACGCAACAACGTTGTTTGCTCTTCCAGTTCGGCATTTGCCTCCCGCAGCTCCTCCTGTTGGGTCTCAAGTTCTTCGGCTTGCTGCTGTGTTTCTTCAAGCAAAACGGTAATTTTTTCATGAGCCAAAGCCACCTGCAATGCCGTAGCTACCGGCAACGATATTATATTAAGCCATTCACGACTGCGCTCGTCAATATTTCCCAGAGCAGCTATTTCAAGGATTGCCACAGGTTCTTCATCTTTGGAAAACATGGGAATAAGAAATACCGTTGAAGCCTGTACCTCGCCGGTAGCGGTAAAGGTTATCAGTCCTTTGCTTGAATTATCTTTTATCAACAATGGTTTCAGGTCTTTCCAAACCTGCCCGACAATTCCGTCACCTTTCTCAACCTTTTTGTTCAACCTCTTTTTGTCCAATCCGTAAGAGGCAATCAGCTCCATTTTGTTGTCATTTTTAAAGTATAGTGTTCCCGCTATACAATCAAGATACTTGACAATGAACGCCAAAACCTGCTCTGCGATATCCTTCATTGCGAGGTCACTGTTTATTATTTTGTTGACCTCCTCCAGACCGTCACGCAACCACATGTCCTTTTTTATGCGGTTATCATTTTTCTCAAGGCTTTCCTGAATTTTATTAAACGAACGAACCAGCATCCCGATCTCATCGTTTGAGTACTGCTCCAAACGCACCTTAAGGTTTCCTTTTTCCAGTTCACCGAAACTGTTTATGAGTTTATTAACGGACTTAGAAATGGAGGATGAGATTTTTACAATAATAAAATAACTGACCAGGGCCAACAACAAAATAATGGCAAAATTCAGATAAAGAATTATACTTAAACCTGTATTTATGTTTGAATTAATCCGCTGCGAATAGGAATTATAAAATTTATCCATTCTGCTCAGGCCGGCATTTATTTGCTCCAAAACCGCTTCATTCCCGGTTTTTTTATACTCTTCCATTAAACTCAGAATATCGTTACTAACACCCAGTCCTTCTCCGGCAAGGGAAAACATCTTCTCGATTGCAGGAAATCTGAATCTCATCAGAAAATATACTCTTCCGGCCATTATATCAACCTTCTTTTTGTCATTAAACACTTTGCCATAATTTTGAAGAAAAAGCGTTCTTAACCCGTCTTTGTTCTTTTTATGCGCTATACTGTCGGCTATCACAAAAGGGATAATAAGTTCATTTGCCTCTTTTATGTTTTCAACGGCTCTTTGATAAAACTTCTCTTTACCTGTAATTCTGTACGTTTGAAAGTTCTCAACACCACGGTGGAATTTCAAGGTATGCATCCTTTCAACATCAATCATCATGGTAAAAACAGAAAATGTCCGGTAAATGAGGCTTGAAACCATCAGAAGAATTAACAGCCCAACCACAACCACAACAACCTCAACCAAAAGTTTCTGTTTAATTTTCAGGTTGGAAAACCAGTTGGAAAATTTTTTCATAAAATAACAACTTTGATAGTGCTGTTACGTAAAAACAGTGAAATGGTTTCCAACATCAGAAAAAAACAGAAATTGCAGACACAGTCCGAAAGTTGCCGTTAATTAAATCACATTTTGTTTGCCGGGATAAAATTAATCAGCTATACCTTGTTATCTTTTGATCATCATAATTTTATTGTCAAAATCAATAACAACAATCGAATTTAGAAAAAGCACATTCCCTGTCAGCCCTTCTAACTTAAAAGGTGCTCCGGAAAGATCCAAGCCTTCAAAAAGTCCGTAAAAGATAATGGGATGTCTGATTTCCAGATTTCCCAAAAAAAGATTTTCTTTCAAAGGAGCACCTACAACCTTAATCTCCTTATTCCAAGCGGGTATTTTGATAACGATGTTATCAGGTTCGTCACCGTTTCTTCCTGTTAATTCCTGCCATTTTTTTTTAGTTAACACAAGTGAGAAAATGCTTGAGCCGGAATCATAAATAATATTATGCAGAGTTTTATCTCCTATTTTAATACCCGAAATAAACATTTTATTGAAAATCAATTTTATGGCAACAGTATCGGCATTAGATAGAATATTTTCGTCAAAAGAGGTAATGGTATCGGTAACAGCAAACTTCTGATCAATAAAATCGATCATCAATACCCTATTACAAAAAAAATCCAACCCGACGGTACCAATTACATTTAATTTGTTATCCGGCATCAGGGAATCTCCATAATTCTTTTTAATATAAAACGTGTCTGATTTTAAAGTGTAATTACCCAATTTACCGTTAACGGGAACCACCTCCACTTCTCTGTTATACCTTGTAATAGTGGTTATCTTGTTCTTCAATGAAGAGTGCTTCCTGCATATTTGCTCAAACGGTATTTCGTAAAACATGGTAGCATCAGAGCCCAAATCAAGTTGCATAAAATACTTCTTCCCAACACCTTTCAAACTTATTGGGATTAAGATTGCTGCTTTCTTGAAAGTGGTATCAACTGTTGCAAATTCATCCCACTCAAAACGCGAAGGTTTTGTTGACTGAGAATATC
>JALVZH010000228.1:0-718 GCA_027022105.1 Bacteroidales bacterium
AACTGGCACAACTGCGGGGCTACAAACCCGGTTTCTTCTCTTTTAACATTCCCGGCGGTCGCTGCGAGCAGTGCGAAGGCGAAGGGGTAATAAAGGTGGAAATGCAGTTTATGGCCGATATTTACCTGAAATGCGATGCTTGTAACGGCAAAAGATATAAGGAGGAGGTGCTGGAGGTTACCTATGGCGGTAAAAATATTTCCGATGTCCTCGACATGACCGTGGATGCCACTTTGGAATTTTTTGCAGAGGAAAACAGGGAAGAACTGCTGGCAAAGAAAATTATGGAAAAAATAAAACCGCTGCAGGACGTGGGACTGGGATACCTGAAACTGGGACAGCCCTCGAACACCCTCAGCGGCGGCGAAGCACAACGCATTAAGCTTGCTTATTTCCTTTCCAAAGGCACTTCCGGCCAGCCGGTGTTCTTTATCTTTGACGAACCCACCACCGGTCTGCATATCCACGACATAGGAAAACTGTTGGATGCTTTTAATGCCTTAATAGAGCAGGGACATACAGTGCTGGTTATCGAACACAATGCCGAGGTCATAAAGTCCGCCGATTGGATTATTGACCTCGGTCCCGAGGGCGGAAATGCCGGCGGAGAAATCGTTTTTGAAGGAGTACCCGAAGATATTGTAAAATGTAAGGATTCGCATACGGGGCGTTTTCTGAAAAAAAGTTATCGTGATTTGTCCTGATTTGGTATTGATCA
>JALVZH010000228.1:728-26057 GCA_027022105.1 Bacteroidales bacterium
GATCAAATATGCGATTTATATGGTTTCCCCTCTTTTTATTATTTTAGCAAATTAAAAAACTATATGGAAGACAATTACCGTCAGCAGGGGTTGAGGCGAAAACTGGTGAATCATTTGCGCAAGCAGGGTATTCTCGACGAACGGCTGCTGGAGGCTTTTGATAAGGTGCCGCGCCACTGGTTTCTCGATTCGGCTTTTCTGGAACATGCCTACGAAGACAAACCCTTTCCCATCGGAATGGGGCAAACCATTTCGCAGCCCTATACCGTAGCATTCCAGACCGACCTGCTTGAGGTACAGCCCGGAGATAAAATCCTCGAAATAGGTACCGGATCGGGTTATCAGGCTTGCATTCTGGCGGTTTTGGGTGCCGAAGTCTTTACCATTGAACGCCACAAAAGGTTATACGAAAAAACAACCGTTTTTCTGCAAAAAAATTTCCCGGATTTGAAAATACACACCTTTTACGGCGACGGTTACAAAGGCCTGCCGCAGTACGCACCATTCGACGGTATCATTATCACCGCCGGTGCCCCCGAAATACCACAGGCACTTGTCGAGCAGTTGAAACCCATGGGCAAAATGGTAATTCCCCACGGAAAGGGCGACCTTCAAACCATGAAACGTATAATAAAAGGTGATGACGGACTTCTTTATACCGAAGAGTACGGAACTTTTCGTTTTGTGCCCATGCTGAAGAACAAAGAAGAGTAATACCGCGCTTGCTCATAGTTAGTTTAAGGTATGGCAATCCCACCCCAACATTCCATCTCTCCAATCGTCTTTATTACATCAAACATCGAAGATATCACATCTTACATCAAACATCCTCTCACTCCACCTCAGGCGGATCAGAGTTGAACTAAGGAGAGGAATACTTTTATTTTTTTGTAGCTGGCAATCTGAAACCTGGAACATGTAACCTTTTAACCTCTGAACCTCTAAACATTCATCATCGTCAAAAAATTTTGTTAAAATGTTGTTAATAACATATGTTAAATTTTTTTAATGTTTTTATTGCTGGATATTAGCGTGTTACAATTTTGTTTTACGTATTACATTACCTAAATATTTGTTTTTTTAAAAAAAAGTTTACTTTTGCATATGTAAATATATGGTTTTCGAAACAAATTTTTTCTTTATAGGATAATCTTTACATTATGATAATGAACAATTTCGAAGCATGGAGTCCACGGCGTTCAGGACGTGGATTGTTATCCAAAATGTTGTTGTTTTCCCTTCTTTTCATTTCAACTTTGTTAATGTCGCAAACTGCCGAAGACGAAAAAAACTTTGCGCAGTGTAAGGCATGTCATACCATTGGGGGTGGAAAACTTGTAGGACCGGACCTGAAAGGTGTTACTGAACGACGCAGCGAAACATGGTTAATTAAGTTTATCCAAAATTCGCAGGCATTGATTCAGGCAGGCGACAAAGAGGCTGTCAAGGTGTTTGAAGAAAACAGTAAAATTCCCATGCCGGCTCACAGCCTTACCGACGAACAGGTAAAAGGGATACTCCTTTATATAAAAGCCGGCGGAAAACTTTCACCGGAGGCACAAAAAGCACAGGCCAAGGAGGCTCCTGCAACGGTTGAAAAACAACCGGCCGCACCGGCCACCGATTTGGCATATGATATTGTCGAGGAAAGGCGTCAGGGACATAAAAACCTGATTATCACCTCTATAATAATGGCCATATTAATGCTGTTGAGCATTATCGACCTGGCCGCAACCCGTTATTTGAAAGCTAAATGGGTTCACTATATCATTATATTATCTGCCTTGTGGGTTATTGGAGAGCTTACTTATGAGGAAGCTGCCAGGCTTGGAAAGCAACAGTATTACCAACCCGACCAGCCTATTTGGTTCTCCCATAAGGTTCATGCCGGACAAAACCAGATAGATTGCGAGTATTGCCACTTTACTGCCGAAACCAGTATGCACGCCGGAATTCCGCCTGCCTCGGTTTGTATGAATTGTCACTCCCAGGTAAAAGAAGGAAAAATTACCGGCAAAAAAGAGATTGCCAAAATTTATGAAGCACTCGATAAAAACAAACCGATAGAATGGATTAAGGTTCACAACCTTCCCGATTTTGTGTTTTTCAGCCACAAACAGCATGTAAAAGTGGGCAAACTTGATTGTACCGAGTGCCACGGCGACGTGGAAAATATGGATCAGATAGCCCAAGTGGAAGATTTAAGTATGGGCTGGTGCCTCGACTGTCACCGTTCGCATAAAGTGCAATTTGCCGAAAACAAATTTTACGATTCCTATAAAAAACTGCATGAAGATTTAAAAGCAGGTAAGATCAAATCGGTCAATGTTAAAATGATTGGTGGCGAAGATTGTATGAAATGTCACTATTAAGATTAATTTAAGAATTTTATAAACTAATTCCATTATATACTACTATGGAGAAGAAATATTGGCAAAGTCTGGAAAATTACGAAGAGATAAAAAAGAATGCCGATACGAAAAAAGAGGCATTACCCGAATTTTCTATTGACGGTTTGGAAGAATCCGAACTCAAAGGAGCCTCCAGTCGTCGCGACTTCTTAAAAATGATGGGTTTCTCGGTAGGAGCAGTTGCTTTGGTATCGAGTTGTCAGATGCCGGTACGCAAAGCCGTTCCGTTGCTTAACCGGCCTCAGGAACTGATTCCCGGTGTGCCGAATTATTACGCTTCCACTTTTTTCGACGGTGATGAGTATTGCAGCATATTGGTAAAAACACGCGAAAGCCGTCCCATAAAGATTGAAGGCAATGAGTTGTCTCCCGTTTCTCAACGGGGAACCACAGCAAAAGTCCAGGCTTCCGTATTAAATCTTTACGACGATGTCCGGTTGAAAGGCCCGCACAAAAACGGAAAGAAAACCGACTGGAATACCATCGACAAAGAGATAAAAGCCAAACTGGAAACTCTGAAAAACGATGATAAGGATGTGGTTTTGATGACCTCTACCGTTATCAGTCCCACTACCCGCAAACTGATTGGCGAATTTACCCAAAAGTATCCCAATATAAAGTGGATTCAGTACGACAGCGTTACCATGTCGGCCATGCGAAAAGCCAATGAAACCAATTTCGGCAGTGCCGTCATACCTTATTATCATTTTGAAAATGCTGATGTTATAGTAGGTTTTAATGCCGATTTTCTCGGAACATGGCTCATGCCGGTTACTTTCTCCAAGCAGTATTCAAAAGGAAGGAAAATAAAAGACGGACAAAAGAAGATGTCGCGTCACTATCAGTTTGAGACAAACATGTCGCTTACCGGTTCCAACGCCGACTATCGTTACCAGATAAAACCTTCGGAAGAAGCTGCCGTATTGCTTAATTTGTATAACAAACTGGCCGAAAAAACAGGAAATAAAAAATTCAACGCTCCGTCGGTAAAAACCGATGTGAGCAAGGTGGCAAAAGACCTGCTGAGTGCCAAAGGAAAATCACTCGTGGTATCGGGCACCAATGATTTGCAGGTTCAGTTAATTGTAAATGCCATTAACAACATTCTGGAGAACTATGGCAAAACCATCGATCTGACCACGCCTGTCAATCTGAAACAGGGTATGGAAAGCGAAATGGAACAGGTAATGGAAAGCATTAAATTGGGTAAAGCCGGAGGAATTATGTTCTACAATGTAAATCCGGCCTACGATTGCGTTCATCACGATAAATTGGTAAAAGCCGTTTCAAAACTGCCTTTCAAGGTATCTTTTGCAACGGTAATGGACGAAACCGCAGCACTTTGCGATTATGTTTGTCCCGACAACAATTACCTGGAGTCGTGGAATGATGCCGAACCTGCCGCAGGATTTTACAGCATCACTCAGCCCGCAATCCGTCCTATTTTCGATACCCGTCAGTTTCAGGACTCTCTTCTTACCTGGATGGATGCCGGAACCTCGTTTTCCGACTATCTTGAAGAGTACTGGAAAACAGCTTTGTTCCCGAAACAGAGTAAATATGCCGATTTTGATAAATTCTGGTTTAAATGCAAACAGGACGGAGTATTTTCGGTTGAAGCGGAAAATAAATCCCAACCCGGATTTACTGCTGCCGAACTGAAAGCATCGAAACCCGCTGCAAAAGGTTTGGAACTTGCATTGTACGAAAAAATAGGAATCGGAACGGGAAGATATGCCAACAATCCGTGGTTGCAGGAGATGCCCGATCCGGTTACAACCGCTACATGGGACAATTATGTAACCGTTTCACCCTCTTTTGCCAAAGAAAAAGGATTGGAACAGGAAGATGTGGTGCTTATTAACGACAAAATTGAGCTTCCCGTGTTGATACAGCCCGGACAAACCGAAGGAACCATAGGAATTGCCATCGGTTACGGACGTACCAAAGCCGGTAAGGTTGGCAACGGTGTGGGTAAAAACGTTTATACCCTCGTTAATACTTCCGGTGGTGCCAAAAACTTGTCGGGAACCGTTGTTACCCTTAAAAAGACCTCCAAAACCTATTCGCTGGCACTTACGCAAACCCATCATGTTATGGAGGGAAGGCCCATTGTACGTGAAACGGTATTGGGCGAATTTATTAAAGACCCCGCAGCGGGAAATGAGGAGCATGTGAAATTTATGAAAGAGGAGAATTTCAGCCTCTATCCCGAACCTGAATTTGAAGCTTTCCGCTGGGGATTGTCCATTGATTTGAACAGTTGTACCGGATGTAGTAACTGTTTGATTTCGTGTCAGGCCGAAAACAATGTTGCCGTGGTGGGTAAAGAACAGGTAAAACGGGGCAGAATCATGCACTGGTTGCGTTTAGACCGTTATTATTCCGAAATGGCCGACAATCCGGAAGTATTCCATATGCCGGTAATGTGTCAGCAGTGCGATAATGCACCTTGTGAAAATGTTTGTCCGGTAGCCGCTACTACCCACAGCGATGAAGGCTTGAACCAGATGGCCTACAACCGTTGTATCGGAACGCGTTACTGTATGAACAACTGTCCTTACAAAGTGCGCAGATTTAACTGGTACGAATATGTAAACAACAACAGTTTCGATTACAACATGAACAGCGAACTGGGTAAACTGGTTCTCAATCCCGATGTTACCGTTCGCCAGCGTGGTGTGGTCGAAAAATGTACCTATTGCGTACAGCGTATTCAGGAGAAAAAACTTACTGCCAAGGCCGAAAACCGCGAATTGCGCGACGGCGAAATTCTTACCGCCTGTCAGCAAAGTTGTCCTGCCGATGCCATTCAGTTTGGTAACCTGCTGGATAAAGAGAGTGCTGTAAGCAAATCGAACGACACGGGCAGAATGTACCATCTTTTGGAATCGTTGCATACTGTTCCTACCACAAGCTATTTAACAAAAGTCAGAAATAAAGAAGCATAATAAAAACAGAGGTATTATGTACAACATTAAAGTCAGAGGCGTATTAATTGAAGGTAATAAAAATTATCACGATATAACCCGTGATATTACCAATCCCCTGCTTAGCAAGCATACACCGCTTTGGTGGTGGATTGCAGCGTTCATTGCCAGTGCCATGCTGGTTTGGGGCGTTTGGGGATTTTATAATACTATTGTCGTGGGTACCGGAACCTGGGGGCTGAACAACAGTGTCTCGTGGGGCTGGGCCATTATCAACTTTGTGTGGTGGATCGGTATCGGACATGCCGGAACCGCATTTTCCATTTTCCTTTTGGTGTTGCATCAAAAATGGAGAACTTCTATCAACCGCGCCGCAGAGGCAATGACTATTTTTGCTGTAATGGCTGCCGGAATGTTCCCATTGATTCATATGGGACGGATTTGGGACGGATTTTTCGTATTTCCCTATCCCAATACCCGCGGACCGCTGTGGACAAACTTTAACTCACCCCTGTTTTGGGACGTTACCGCAATCAGCACCTATCTTACCGCTTCTTTTTTGTTCTGGTATGTAGGTATGATGCCCGACTTTGCCACCATTCGCGAGCGTACTACCTCAAAAATTAAAAAGACGGTGTATAACATTTTGAGTTTCGGCTGGACAGGCTCGGCAAGAGGATGGCTCCGCTTTGAATCGGCAGCCCTGCTTATGGGCGGACTTACCGCTCCGCTGGTTGTTTCGGTTCACTCCATTGTGGCCACCGACTTTGCCGCAGGTGTGGTCCCGGGTTGGCACTCAACTATCTTTCCCCCGTTTTTTGTTGTAGGTGCTATCTTTTCCGGCTTTGCCATGGTACTTACGCTGATGATTATTGTACGCAAGGTTTATAAATTCGAACAATATGTTACCGAGCGCCATCTCGATGCCATTACAAGGATACTGACTTTTGTATCGTTGATAATGGGTGTTGCCTATATCTCCGAACTGTTTATCGCCTGGTATTCCGATTCACCTTACGAAATGTTTGTGTTCTTTAAAAACAGGGCTGTAGGCGATTATGCTTTTGAATTTTGGGCTATGATTATTTGTAATGCCATTATTCCCCAACTGTTCTGGTTTAAAAAGATACGCAAAAACGTTACGATTGTATTTATTATAAGCCTTATCATTAACCTTGGAATGTGGTTCGAGCGTTATGTAATTGTTGTTACTTCACTTTCCAAAACCTGGTTGCCCGCAACCTGGCACGACTACTACCCGACAGCTACCGAGGTAGCTATTTATACGGGAACCATCGGGTTTTTCATCCTCGGTATCCTTGTATTCCTGCGGTTCTTACCCATTATGGCCGTAAGCGAATTGAAGGGTGTGTTGAAAGAAACAAGTATTGTACCTGAAAATAATGAAGACCATGAATAATAAAGAACTGATCCTCGGTGTTTTTGATGACCCTGATGTGGTTACCAAAGCGGTTGACAAACTGGTAAAGAATAACATTAAGGTAAATGAGGTCTATTCTCCTTTTCCTTTGGAACATGTATGGAAAAAACTGAAGATGAAATCGAGAATTCCATACATGACCTTTTTGTATGGTGCATTCGGTACAATGGCAACATTTGCCTTTGTTTACTGGACATCGGTTATAGATTATCCCCTTACATTCGGCGGAAAACCGCATAATACACTCTCTTTTGTAATATTGATGTTTGTTTTGACCATTCTTTCCGGTGTGATTTTTACATTATTAACCCTGCTTGGCAGAGAAAAAATGTGGCCGGGTAAAAAAGGTTTTATGCCTGATAAAAGGAGTATGGACGATAAATTTGTTATTGTAATTAACAAAGAAACGGATATGGACGACGACTCCGTAAAGAAAATAGATGAATTATTGAAAAACAGTGGTGCGGTTGAGGTGAACATCAGCCAGGTTTAACCCGAAAATATTTTGATATGAAAAACATAAAACATATTTTTATTCTTTTGCTGTCGATAACGGCTTTGTCATCCTGTGTGCAGGATAAGAATAATCCCGGGTTTGCATATATGGGTGAGCATGACATGTATTATACCAAATACGATAAAGCCTATACACCCAACAGTATATTGCCTAACGGACAAACCAACCAGCCTGCTCCGGCAGGAAGCGTTGCCCGGGAAAATTCATATTTTCCGTTTCATCCCGCTACGATTACCGAAAAAGTAGCAGACCAAAATAAAGCCGGCGAGGTGTTGCACAACCCCGTTCCTGTTACGGACGAAAACGTTGCGGAAGGCAAACGGCAGTATGATATATTTTGTGCTGATTGCCACGGTTTCTCAGGTAAAGGCGACGGATATCTTTATACGGCCAAACTGTTTCCGGCACGTCCCCGCGATTTGACAAGCAAATATGTTCAGGATATGCCCGACGGCACTTTATACTTTATTATAACCGAAGGGTCGGTTTCCGGCCTGATGGGTCCGCACGGAGTTCAGATTACTCCCGAAAATCGCTGGAAAATAGTGAACTATTTACGGTCATTTGCAAAATAATAACATCAACGACAAAAAATTTATTCTCATGGATAAAAAGCTATACGTTAGTAAATCGTTTAAAATCGCAATGCTTCTCCTGGTTGCCATCGGCGTTGTTACCATAGCGGTTGGATTTCTTACAGGAGATGTAACAAGAACATGGTCGAATCTGTTGTTAAATAATTTCCTGTTTCTGTCTCTGGCTGCGGGAGCCCTGTTTTGGATGGCATTGCAGGCAATTACACAGTCAGGCTGGTCGGCGGCATTTGTACGCGTACCGCAATCTATGGTCTCTTATTTAATGGTGGCCGGAATATTATGGATTTTGCTGTTCTTCGGTTTGCCCGAACTTTTCCACTGGGTGAAAGAAGGTGCACACGATCCTGTAATTATGCACAAATCCCCTTATCTGAATGTTCCGTTCCTTATCGGTCGTACGGTGGTGTTTTTCGCTTTCTGGATTTACATTGTTTACCGTATCCGTAAACTTTCCGTTCTGGAAGATTCTGTGGGAGGGCTCGATTCGTTTAATAAAATAGAATTTTTATCCAAGGTATTTATTTTTATTTTCGGTATCTCGTTTATATTTTTTGGTGTCGATTGGATTATGTCGCTTGATGCACATTGGTTCAGTACCCTTTTCTCGGTGAAACTTTTTGTGTCGGCATTTTTCCACGGTTCGGCACTTGTAGCATTAATCGTACTTGTGTTGAATAAACTGGGGTATTTCCCGTTTCTTAATAAAGAACACAGGCACGATTTCTCAAAATACATGTTTATGCTGAGTATCATGTGGGGTTATATGTGGTTTATGCAATATTTCCTTATTTGGTACGGAAACCTGCCGGAAGAAACCATCTATTACAAGATGAGACGTGAAGAGGGATTTCAGGCGATATTCCTGGCCGAGATATTTGTCAACTGGGCTTTCCCGTTCCTGTTCCTGATGTGGAACAGAATAGCCAAAAACGCCAATGCATTGATTCTTACCGCAGTGGTGTTGCTGATTGGTCAATATATTGAGATGTTTAATGCCGTTGTTCCCGAAACCATGCATCATCCGGCATTCGGACTAATGGAGATAGGAACTTATATCGGTTTTGCAGGATTGTTCTTGTATGTAGTTGTAACGGCATTGGCAAAACATCCTCTTGTGGCTAAAAATCATCCTTATCTTGTAGAAAGTCTTCATGATGAAGAAGCCGAAGAATAATAAACAGAACTTTAATAAATGAAGTTGTTTAAAGTTAACGTGATAATAATGATTATAAAATATTGAAAACCAGAAAATGAATTCCACTATTCCCCTCCTTGGAGAGCTTGTCCCGACTTTACGTCGGGAGGTGTAGGGGTGGGTTCATTAAAAATATATTCACTTTTCTGGTTTTCAGTATTTTATAATCCATCTAATGTTGATACTTTAAACAAGTTTAATGATAAAAACTCCCGCCATTCCGGTTGGGAGTTTTTTTTTTACTTTTATGGGATTGATATTTATTGGTTTTGAATCTGTTTTTAAAGAATACTGTCCGCATATTACAAACCCTGAGCCTCGATGTTGTTATGGGGGCACTGGCCATGGGGCTTTTTGCTTTAAAGTGGTGTAATGCTTCACTTCCCCGCGTTTGGTGGCTGATTTTGGCGATGGCCGTTTGGATTATTTATACTGCCGACCATCTTATCGACAGCTTGAAGAAAAAAGAACGTGCTGTTATTTTCCGCCATAGGATGCATTATCGTTTTCGTATTCCCATTGCGGTTTTTATAGTGGTTTTGGCTCTGATAACTTTAACGCTAAGTGTCATTTATCTGAACCAAAGAATAATTCTGGCCGGAGCTTTGTTAGGTTTTACGGTACTTGCCTATCTGTTGTTTATTGCTCTGTTTCATTTGCAGGAAAAATATTTCTTAAAAGAGCTCTTTATTGCGATTATTTATGTTTTGGGAATATGGTTGGCACCTTTGGTATCGGGAAGCGGATATCTTTCAGGTTTTACCTTTGTTCTTTTGGCAGGATTTACATTGCTTGTGTTTTCCGAGGGTGTTCTTGTTTCGAGATACGAAATGGAACTGGACAAACATGATGCCCACCCCAGTTTTGCACGCTACTTTGGCGACAAAACTACCGGTCAGATTGTAAAATACATTTTAATAACGGTCTTTATTACGACGATTATCATGGCTTTTTTTACAAAAAGCATGTATCGTACCGGATTTATTATCGAAGCCGTAATGACCATTTTTCTCTTTTTAATGTTAAAAATTAAGAAGCCTCTGATAAAATCCGACCGGTATCATCTGTTGGGAGAAATGATTTTCTGGTTACCCGCTTTGTTGCACATTTTTAGTTTACCGTGAAAAATAACTTTTTTCTTTTCTCTTTTCTCTTTTTTCTTGTAAGTTTGACGCCTCGTATGAAATAATATCAAAACATAAAAAACATGAAAACAATAAAAATTACACTGACGCTGCTCGTTACCGGCCTTATACTTTTCGTATCCTCGTGCCAAACCTGTGTGGAGGGTGAAGGCAATGTACGAAAAGAGAGACGCGGCTTAAAACCTTTTGAGGCACTTAATGTAAACATAGCCGCTGAGGTTTTTGTTCAACTGGCAGATACCAATATGGCCATAGTGGAAGCACCGGCCAATATATTAAAACAGATAGAAACCGGGGTTCGCAGCAAAACGCTTCATATAGATGCCGGATGTTATAAAACCGAAAAATCCATACGTATTACCATTAAAGCCAGGTCGTTGAACGATATTGAACTGTCGGGTTCGGGAAAAATAAAAGTGATGAACGCGCTGAGCGCCGATAAGATTAATTTGGAATTGTCGGGTTCGGGACAAATAGAGACGGATGTGCTTACACCCCGAGTGGATGCCGATTTGGACGGCTCGGGCGTAATTATTATCAACGGTACGGCGGAGGAGTTTAACGGCGATGTAACCGGTTCGGGTATCATCAGGGCACTCGGACTGAGAGCCAAAGAGGTGTATCTTGATTTGAGCGGCAGCGGTGAGGTTTATACGGCGGCCTCAAAACTGTTGAAATGCTCGGTTTCCGGAAGCGGCGTAATTCATTATACCGGAAATCCGAAAGTGCGCTCGAAGATTGATGGCACCGGCAGGGTGGAGAAGATTAATTAACAATACGGTGAAACGGATTTTCCCTGTTGAGCAAAATAAATGTTGTTTCTTTGCGTTATTGAAGCTAAATAAATCGGACAAATCGTGATAAAAAAATATCTAATCGCCTTTATTCTCAGTATTGTAAGCAGTGCTTTTCTTTTTGGTCAAATAGGCGGGAAATATGCCTATTCGTTTTTACAAAAACCGGTATCGGCACGGGTTGCCGCATTGGGAACCAATCTGGCGGCCATTGACGACAATGACCTCGGAATAGCTTATGTAAATCCCTCGCTTATTACGCCCCAAATGAGTAATACGGCCTCTCTGGCTTATGTCAATTTCTTTTCGGGAATCAATTACGGACTGGCGCAGTACGGACGTACCTTTAATAAAGCCGGAAGTTTTGTGGGGTCGTTGCAATATGTTGATTACGGCAGGTTTGATTATGCCGACGAGTCGGGAAATCAAAGCGGAACCTTCGGGGCTTCCGATATGGCACTGAACATCGGTTGGGGTCGTCGCCTCGATTCATCTTTTTCAATAGGTGCCAATGCCAAGCTGATTTATTCCTATTACGAGAGTTATAATTCATTCGGCCTTGCCGTGGATGTGGCCGGAAGTTATACTACAAAAACGGGCTGGGTGATGTCGCTGGTGGCATCCAATGTGGGAATTCAGTTGAAGAATTACACTTCGGGGAAACGTGACCCGTTGCCTTTTAACCTTCAGTATGCCGTTTCGAAACGCCTGGAGCATGTGCCTTTTCGTTTTAGTCTGGTGGTTGACCATCTGGAGCGGTGGAATCTGGCTTACGACGATCCCGCCAATCCTGCGGGTGGCTTTGACCCCATTACCGGAGATCCGGTGCAGCAAAGTGGCATTGCACGCTTTGCCGACAACCTGATGCGCCATTTTATTGTGGGAGGCGAGTTGTACCTCGGTAAGAATATTGTGTTGCGCGGCAGCTACAACTACCGTCGCCGCCAGGAGATGAAAATAAACGAACGTATGGCCATGGTGGGATTTAGCTGGGGGTTCGGTATCAGGGTTTCCCGGTTTCAGATAAACTATTCCCGTTCCACCTTCCACCTTGAAGGGTCGCCCAATTACTTTACCATCATTGCTTCATTGGATAAGAGGAAGAAATAACCTGACGGAACCAAAACCTGACGGATTGAACGCCGGTTTGCAGGGCAGGACTCCGTCAGGTTGAAAAAAAATCCCACTCCCCACGTCCCGATTCCGATCAGCCTCAGGCGGATTGGGAATCTCAATCTTGTGCATTCCGGCTCACTACACTAAACCCTCATAATTCAGACCCGCCTTAGGCGGGGAAGAATCTCCACTCGTGCTTCTTCTCCAATTCAACATATGGTACGGATATAATTTTGGAGATTCATCGGGCTCGCCAACGCTTTGGTCTGCCTGTCAGAGCCCTCTGAATTGCCGGGTGTGGTTTATTTTAGGTAGTCCCACCCACTTGCTCATTGAGTATTTGTCCGTCGCTGGCTAATATCACATTAAACATATTACATAAAACATAATACATCCAAAAGCGTGTCCGCCGAAGGCTGATCATATCCCCGCTTTGTCACGTTCAGAGCCATTTTATACGTAAGAGATAAGGATATTTAAACTACCTGTTGCAACTACGACAGGCTATCAGTGTAGAATTAATATTACTGATTGTAATTTTGATATCGGAATTTTTCACACCAAGATTTCATTAACTTTGCGAGAAATAAATAAGGGAATTATTATGGTAAGATACAAAATAACCGGTCTGTTTTTATTAATGATTGTTTTCCTTGTTCCTGCCCGTGCCGGCTGGGTAATTATGGAGCAGACAAAAAGCAATTTCGGGCCTTCGGGATTTCAGACAACATTTATTCAGAACAACAAAGTCCGCTTTGAGACGGAAACATCCATCGCCATCCTTGATCTTAATACACAGCAGGTGATGATGATTTTTCCGCAGTATAAAGCATACTGGTCGGGTACCGCCGCTCAGTTTCGTGAGAGTACCTTCGAGGCTTTTGATACGCACATGCAGGCGGTAGTGGCCAATGCACCCGCAGAAGACAAGGAGATATACCGAAAATTGTACGACGATTTTAAAAAACAGTGGAAAGAGCAAAAAGGCGATACCCTTATGCCGGATGTGCGTATTCATGCCACCGGAAAAAAAGATACCATTCTCACCTATGTGGCCGAGGAGTATCAGGTGGTTGTTGATGACTCTGTGCGCGAATTTCTGTGGGTTACCAACGAGATAAATCCGTACGACGAGGTTGATTACCGTAAAATGGTGAGTTTTACCCAAAGCCTGAACCCTTTCGACACCGAAGCCAAAATAACCGCCACCAACGCCTATCTGAACCTGATTTCCAAAGGAATGCTTTTGAAGTTGGTTGAAAAACACGGTGTTATGGAAATTACCACGGAGGTAACCATGATTAAGCATGTTGATTTTGACGAAGCTATTTTTGAGGCACCTGTGGGATACCGAAAAGCCGGCATTGCGGAAATAATGCAGATGGCACCACCCGAACCGCCTTCGCTTGAAGATATGGGTGGGGATAAACAGAACTAAAAAAAGAAACCATGTTACCTGAAAAAACCAAAAGCGAGTTTTTGCTTTATACTTCCGAAGACGGCCGGATTAAAATAAATGTACGGCTTGAAAACAATACTGTATGGCTTACCCAGGCCGATATGGTTACGCTTTTTCAAACTACAAAACAAAATGTTAGTTTACATATTAGAAATATTTTTAAAGAGGGTGAATTAATTGAAGATTCAGTTGTCAAGTATTTCTTGACAACTGCCAGAGATGGCAAATCATACAAAGTTAAGCACTATAATCTTGATGTCATCATTTCCGTGGGGTATCGCGTGAAATCGTTAAGGGGTACGCAGTTCAGAATATGGGCTACCGAGCGTTTACGGGAATATCTTATCAAAGGATTTACCATGAATGATGAGTTCCTTAAGCAGGGTAGCGGTTATTTTGAAGAACTTTTGGAGCGTATTCGGGATATTCGTTCCTCTGAAAAAGTTTTTTACAGAAAAGTATTGGAAATATATGCCACAAGTATTGATTATAATCCCAAATCGGAAGTAACACAAAAATTTTTTCAAACGGTTCAAAACAAATTGCACTGGGCTGCACACGGTCATACCGCAGCAGAGATAATTTACCAGAGAGCAAATGCCAAATTACCTTTTATGGGATTAACAACTTTTAAAGGTAACAAACCTGTAAAAAGTGAAATAGGTATAGCAAAGAATTATCTCACCGAAGAAGAATTAACTGTCTTGAACAGGCTTGTATCGGCTTATCTCGATATCGCAGAAGTGAATGCACTTCAGCGGAAAGCAATGTATATGAGAGACTGGATTGAAATATTGGACGGTTTTCTTAAAATGAGTCGCCAGGAAGTACTTACCAATGCGGGGAAAATATCTGCCGAGTTGGCAAGAAAAAAAGCGGAAGCCGAATATCAATTATATAAAAAAAAGGAGGATTGGATGCTTTCGGAAGTTGAAAACCAGTTTATAAAAAGCATTGAAGAAGCAAGTAAAAAAATTAAATCGGTAAATAAAAAAGGTTAAAAAAATATCAGATGAAAAAATCATTATCAAGATTAATAACACTGTTTTTCATTATACCGGTAATGCAGCCGGCACAGGCCGGAACCGATACCACAAAAACGGTAATTGAAAATTGGTTGACAGCAGGGCCTCAGCGGGTTTTGCTGCCTGTATATGCAAACGAAAAAGACCTGCACGGCAAAACCTTTAAATTGGAAGGCCTGTTGAAATTCAATCAGAAAACGGTAGAGTATCCCGAAGAGGACAGGCAGTTTCTCGAAGGAATTGAATGGGTTGTACAAAAAACGGACAAGCAGGGTAACCTAAAACCGTTTGATAATCCGGAGGGAACAAATATATATTGGCAGGCGGCATGGATTCATGTGCCTGAGTTTGTAAAATTAAACATCACCATTACGACCGGACGTCCTTTTGAGTTGTATCTCGACAAAGAAAAGAAACTGTTGTCCTATAAATTTGCCAAAAATGATAACGAAAAATTGCCGGAAAAAGACAAAACGTTTTCTCTGGAACCCGGTCGTCATCTGCTTGTTGTAAAATCGCTTTTTAAAAACGATACGGCTCTGAATGCACGTACCGTAAAGGTAACCTATACCGTTAAAAACGAGGTGAACAATCCGCCTGAATTTAATACTTCGCCAAAAACTTTTATGGATATTGACCATTTGTTGCATGGCCGGCACCTCACTTCCGTTTCCGTTTCACCCAATGGAAGCTATTACATGCTCAGGTTTTCGCAGGTATTTCCCCCTGACGGAAAAAGTGAACGCTGGACCGAAATTTATGACAAAGAAACCGGTAAATTGATTAAGAGTTTCAGATATTCGGATGTAAATAACATCCGATGGGTTCCCGGTGATAACAGCATCAGCTATACGGCCGAAAGGGGAGGAAAGAAATGCTTCCTTTTGATGGATTTGAAAACCTTAAACGAAAGAGAAGTTGCCAGGCTTCCGGAAAAATCCGGCGGTTATACATGGGCAAAAACCGGTGACTTTATTGTTTATAACGTTTCCGATAAGCTGAAACGCGATAAATCGGGTGTGTATAAAATTGAGGGCATGCCCGACCGCTGGCCTTGGTACCGCAAGCGTACCCGGTTGTACATGCTGCGCTTGTCTGACGGCTATTCCGTTCCGCTTACCCACGGACACCTCACCTGTCAGTTGCAGGACATCAGCCACAATGGAAAATTTATTCTCTTTTCGCAGTCGGTACCGCAATACGAAGAGCGGCCCTATTACCGGCAATACATGATGCAAATGGATCTGACCACCTTGGAAACCGACACGCTTTGGGTGCAAAACTTTTCCGGCTCGGCACATTACAGCCCCGATGATAATCAGCTTGTTGTAACCGGAAGTCCCGCCATGTTCAACAATGCCGGCGTTAACCTGAAAAAAGCCAAAATCCCCAACGATTACGATAAACAGGCCTACATTTACGACATCAAAACAGGAGTGCTAAAACCCATAACCAAAACTTTTAACCCGGCTGTTCAGCGGGTGGTATGGAACCAGGAGGATAATAATATCTACATTCTGGCCGAAAACCGTACCTATCGCAACATCTGGCGTTACAATACGGAAGCGGAGACGTTTGATTCGCTGCCTGTTAAGGTGGATTTGGTGAACAATTTTTCCGTTTCCCATACAAATCACACACTGGTTTATTCGGGAAGCAGCATCTCTTATCCCGCTACGGCATGGATGATGGATTTGAATAACAACGACAGCAAGTTGATTTGCGACAGCGAAAAAACTTTCTTTAAAGATGTAACATTCGGGAAAACCGAAGAGTGGACTTTTAAAAACAAAAGAGGATTGACCATTGACGGCCGTATCTATTATCCGCCCGGTTTTAATCCCGCTAAAAAATATCCGCTCATTGTTTATTACTATGGCGGTACGAGCCCCACGTCACGAAGTTTCAGGGGCAGATATCCCAAAAATCTGTTTGCTGCCCACGGTTACGTGGTTTATGTGTTGCAGCCCTCGGGAGCTACGGGTTACGGACAGAATTTTTCGGCACTGCACGTAAACGGCTGGGGTACCTACAATGCATCCGATATTGTTGAGGGAACGGAAAAATTCCTGAAAGCACATCCTTTTATCAATAAAGATGCCGTCGGCTGTATGGGAGCCTCATACGGCGGGTATATGACCATGTATCTGCAAACGCAAACGGATATCTTTTCCGCTGCTATTGCACATGCCGGTATCAGTTCTATTTCCTCTTACTGGGGCGAGGGATATTGGGGTTATCTTTACAGTTCGACGGCCTCGGCCAACAGTTTTCCATGGAACAACAAAAAACTTTACGTTGATCACAGTTCGCTGTTTAATGCCGACAGGATAAACACGCCGCTGCTGCTGCTTCACGGAACTTCAGATACCAATGTGCCCACAGGCGAAAGTATTCAGCTTTATACCGCCTTGAAATTGCTGGGGAAACCTGTGGAATTGGTTGAAATAGAGGGAGAAAATCACCATATTACCAATTATAAAAAACGGATCAGATGGCAAAAAACCATCCTTGCCTGGTTTGATAAATATCTGAAAAATTCGCCCGGCTGGTGGAAATCGTTGTATCCCGATAAAAATTTGTAACCCATGACAAAAGAGGAGAAAAAAGCGTTACTCGATTTTTTATCGCCCTACATAACCGATAACAGAAAAGAGCTTTTCCGCAAGATACTGAAATACCGTACACGCTGGTTTACGGTGGTTTTGGAGGATATTTACCAGCCGCACAATGCCAGTGCCGTGTTGCGCAGCGCCGACCTGACAGGGATACAGGACATACACATTATCGAGAACCGCAACAAATACGACCCCAATCCCGAGGTGGCCATGGGTTCTTACAAATGGCTCAACCTGATAAAATACAATGATGCCGAAAACAATACACCGGCTGCTTACGAAGCTTTACGAAAAAAGGGATACAAAATAATAGCCACCACACCCCACAGGAATGATGTAACGCTGGATGAACTGCCCATTAATCAAAAAACGGCGCTTGTCTTCGGTACCGAGTTGACGGGGCTTTCCGACACAGCCATTAATCATGCCGACGGTTATGTGAGGATTCCCATGTACGGCTTTACCGAAAGCTACAATATTTCGGTTTCGGCAGCTTTGGTGATGTTTACTCTTACCGAAAAACTACGGAAGTCGGATGTACCCTGGCAGCTTAGCGACGACGAACGGTTGGATATACTTTTGGAGTGGACAAAAAGAAGCATCAAACGTTCCGATGTGTTTGAAAAGCAGTTTTGGGCCTTGCAAAAAGAAAAACATGGTTCGGAATAACGTTTCTTTGCCCCGAATTTATAATTTTGCCCCTTAATTTTTTTTTAACCCTGAAACAATGGTTTTTAGCAGTATCACTTTTCTGCTCTATTTTTTTCCTGTTTTTTTAGGAACCTATTATCTGAGTCCTGAAAAGCTGAAAAACTATGTGGTGCTGCTGTTCAGTATCTTTTTTTATGCCTGGGGCGGGCCAAAGTTTATTTTCATCCTGCTGGCATCTGTTTATGTCAATTTTTTAATCGTAAAAAAACTGGATGCTTCTGAAAAAAGAAGTACAAGGCGGTTGATGGTGGGGCTTTCGGTAGCCATTAACATCGGATTGCTGGCCTATTTTAAGTATGCCAATTTTTTTATGGAAAATTTCAATGCCGTTTTAAAGCATTTCGGCTTTGAACAGGTGGCCTGGACCGCCGTGCTGCTGCCCATAGGAATCTCTTTTTACACTTTTCAAACACTTACCTATTCGGTGGATGTGTATCGCCATGTTCACAAACCTCTGAAAAAGGTTTCCGACTATGCGCTCTACATCATTATGTTTCCGCAGCTTATTGCCGGGCCTATTGTGCGCTATAATTTCATTGCCGATCAGATTGTTGACCGGAAGGCGACCTACAACGACCGGCTTACGGGCTTTTACCGTTTTGTCATCGGTTTGTCAAAAAAGGTAATCATTGCCAATACAATGGGTGCCAAAGCCGATGCTATTATGGGCATGGATTTCTCAACGCTGGATGCCACCACCGCCTGGATTGGTATTTTGGCTTACACTTTTCAGATATATTTCGATTTTTCGGGCTATTCCGATATGGCCATCGGTATGGGAAAAATGATCGGGTTCAAATTTCCCGAAAATTTCAACAACCCCTATGTTTCCAAAAGTATAACCGAGTTTTGGCGGCGGTGGCACATGACGCTGGGCGACTGGATGAAGAATTACCTCTACATTCCACTTGGCGGAAACCGGGTAAAAACCAAACGCCGGCTCTATTTTAACCTCTGGTTTGTATTTCTGGTTTCGGGATTGTGGCACGGAGCCGCCTGGAACTTTGTGATTTGGGGTGCTTTTCACGGTACTTTTCTTATCATCGAGCGGCTTTTCCTTTCCAAACTGCTGCAAAAGGCAGGAAACGCCCTCAGTCTGGTTTATACCTTTTTTGTTACCATTATGGGCTGGGTAATCTTCAGGATTGAAGACTGGCGCGCGGCCATGGTATATTATGCTAAATTGTTCAGCTTCAATTTCAAACCGCTGCAATGGTTTGATAATGAGGATTTTTTTGTTATGCTTGTCATTGCATTCATATTCTCGTTTTTTGTTTTGCTGCCTTCCGGACAAAAGATTCAGAATTACATATTTTTTGAACCGTACGACAAAAAGAAAACAACCGCCGTATTCTTTGTTGCGCTCTTTTTGTTGATTCTGTCCATATCGTACATTACCACTACAGGTTTTAACCCTTTTATTTATTTCAGATTTTAACGGCATGAAAAAGGGTGACAGAAATAAAATATTGTTTGTGGTGCTGATGGTAATCCTTTTTACCCCTCTGTTTCAGCAGGTAACGGGACTGGTAAACGAAACCCCTTTGCGGGGAGCCATTAAAAAAGTACCGAAACCTTATTTTACCTGGCACGATTGGTTCGACGGCAAATATCAAAAGGCTGCGGAAAGCTATCTGAATACCAAATTCGGCTTTCGCAATGCCATGGTAAGGGTGAACAATCAGTTGTATTACTCGCTTTTTAACAAAGCAAAAGCCAACGGGGTGGTCATAGGAAAGAAAAAATATCTTTACGAATACAGTTACATCGATGCTTATTACGGAACCGATTTTCTCGGAACCGATACCATTCACAATATGATAATGAAGATGAGAGCGGTGCAGGATACATTGGAAAAACAGGGTAAAACATTGTTGATGGTGCTGGCCCCGGGAAAAGCCACTTTTTTTCCTGAATATATTCCCGACAGATATAAAAGAGAGAAAAAACGGACCAACCTGATGGAGTATGTGAAGCAAGCGACCATGTACGGAATCCGTTACCTGAATTTTAGCGATTGGTTTGTGCGGATGAAAGATACGGCACGCTATGCACTGTACCCCAAAACCGGAATCCATTGGAGTTATTACGGAATGTCGCTGGCTGTGGATTCCATTGTGAAGACGCTGGAAGGATTACAACACGTTGATTTGCCTGATATTATATGGAAAAAAATAGAGATTAGCCGTAAGTTGCGCGACCCCGACCGTGATATTGAAAAGGGGATGAACCTGATATTTCCGCTTCCCAACCATCCCATGCCTTACCCTGTGTTGGATGTTGATACAGCAGGCAAAACACGTCCGGATGCTTTGGTGATTGCCGACAGTTATTACTGGCAGATGTTCAACAAAAAGCTGCCGCACCGTTTGTTTAAGAATCATGAATTTTGGTTTTACAACCGGCAGATATTCCCCAAAAGGAAAGACGGCGTGAAGTGGGCCAACGAGTTGGATTTGGCAGAGGAACTTTCCAAAAAAGATATTATCATTTTGCTTTGTACCGAACCGGTGCTCAAAAGAATGTTCTGGGGATTTGTTGATGATGCTTACGATGTATATTACCGCCCGGAAGTTTACCGGAAACATCATCCCAAAGATGTTGTGGATAAAATAAAAATCGAACATATTATTCAATCCATTCGCAAGAATAAAAAGTGGTACGATAAGGTTGTGGAAAAAGCGGAAAACAGAGGTATTTCCGTCGATTCCATGCTTTATCTTGATGCGGTTTATCTTTTGAAAAAGAAAGAGCGGGAAAAGAGGTGATGGGTTTTTGATGTATTATGTTTTATGTAATATGTTTGATGTGATATTTTGGATGTATTATGTTTTATGTAATATGTTTGATGTGATGTTAGCCTAAGGTGGGCAATTACTCAATGAGCAAGTGGGTGGGACTACCTAAAATAAACCACACCCGGCAATTCAGAGGGCACTCACAGGTAAGCATAAAGGCAGGCGTGCCCGATGAATCCCCGTAATGATATATATACCATATGTTGAATTGGAAAAGAAGCATTAGGGGGAGATTCCCACGCCATTCCTACCCGTAGGGCCGGCCTGTCGATGGCTCGGAATTGGGACTGAGGAGGGGGATTGATGTAAGATATCCGACATCAGATGTTAGAATTAAGAACGGAACTGCGGCAGGGATGGAAGCGGCAGCCCGCAGGGATGCGGCTGATTGAGGCTTGCAGCGGAAGAGCGACAGGGGAGCTACTGCCGCTGCATTAGCCGAAACAGCAGCAGACCGAGGACTATAGCGGACAGCCCGCCCGGCCGCCCAAAAAAAATTGAATATTAAAATAGATAAACCACCCGGAATGGACGTTAGTTGTCGGGTTGATTAGTCCGAACGACCTTTACGAATACGGAGATAAAAAATTCTCTTACTTTTGTGCGACTAAAAAAGAGTACGATGAAAAAGGTTTTTATGCTTTTGGCCCTGTTTTCCGCAACGGTTTCGTTCGGGCAGCAGGGGTACAACATTGAGATGAAAATAAAACATTTGCAGGATACAAGCCTGTATATGACCACCTATTTCGGCGATAAGATAAGGATAGTGGATACGGCATATGCCCAAAAGCCCGAAACCTTTGTTTTTAAAGGAGACAAACCGCTTGCAGGGGGGATTTACATGGCTGTGAATCCGAAAAAAGTAAAGCTCTTCGAGTTTGTGGTCAATAAGAAACAAAACCTTGTGATAATAGCCGATACCAATGATTTTACCAACTCGGTAAAGGTGAAAAACAGTCCTGAGAACAGAGTTTTTTACGATTATCTTTTGCACAACAAACAGATATACGAAAAGATTGCACCCCTTACAAAAGCATTGGATACTCTGGATAAATCGGGTGACCGGTATAATGAGATAAAAAAAGAGATTGACTCGCTGAACAAAGTTTCGGTTGACTACAAATTAAATCTTATAAAAAAATACCCCGATTTGCTGGTTGCCAGGATTCTCAACGGTATGAGGGAGGTGGAGGTTCCCAAAGATACCCTGCATACCGATTCGCTTTTTGCCTACCACTACTTGAAAAAACATTATTGGGATAATTTCGATTTGAGCGACCCGCGCCTGCTGCATACCCCGTTGTACAGCAAAAAGGTTGTTAATTATTTCGACAGAATGGTTCCCATGGACCCCGATTCGGCAATTGAAGAGATAGATGCGCTCATAGCAAAAGCGCGTCCTTCGAAACAAAATGTGAGCTGGCTGGTGTGGCATTTTACGGTAAAGTATCAAAATCCGAAGTACATGGGTTTTGATAAAGTTTTTGTGCATATGGTGGATCAGTATTTTGCAAAAGAGGAGATTGACAATACTACGGAATCGATTAAAAAACTGCTGACGGAACGTGCCGATAAACTGCGTCCGTTGCTTATTGGGAAACCTGCACCCGAACTAATTTTAATGGATACTTCAGGAAGGTATATCGGATTTAAAAGTCTGCAAAACAAATATACGCTTCTGCTTTTCTGGGATTATAAATGCGGAATTTGCAAAAGAGAGATTGAGCATTTGAAAAAGTTTTACAAGAACAGAAAATATGATGTAGAGGTTTATGCCATTAATATCAATCCCGAGTTGGATAAATGGAAAAAGGCAGTACGCGACAGAAAACTTCCCTGGATAAATGTAAACGGCACCCGCAGTGCAAAAGGGAATTACAGTCTGCTGTACGATGTGCACGGTACACCGGTTATCTATCTGCTCGACAAGGACAAAAAGATAATTGCCAAGCAACTTTCGGCCGAGCACATTAACGATTTTCTGGATCATTACGAGAAAGACAAGAAGGGTTAAAAAATGTTTTGGGGCTGGCATTTTATGATATTTCTTATGTTTTCAAATGAAAGCAGGGGTTAAGTGGCACTTTAATTTTGCTAAAATCTCCATTCTATAATTTTTTATTTATTTTTGCTAAAAGCTATTCTGTGTAATAGTTTATTATTAACAACACCAATACCATGAGTGAAGAACAGAAGTATAACATACTGATTGTAGATGATCATCCCGAGAATTTATTAACGCTGGAAGGTATTCTGGAAAGCCCGGAATTGAACATCATAAAAGCAAATTCGGGAAATGAAGCGCTGGGGCAGCTATTGGAAAATGATATAGCTTTGGTGCTCATGGATGTTCAGATGCCCGGAATGGATGGTTTTGAAACAGCACAAATAATGCGGAGCAGTGAACGGACAAAACATATTCCCATTATTTTTATTACAGCCATCAGCAAACAGCGCCAGCATATTTTTAAAGGATATGAAACCGGAGCTGTGGATTATCTCTACAAACCGCTCGATTTGGAGATACTGAAAAGTAAAATAAAAGCTTATCTCGAGTTTTTTAAACATAAAGAAGAACTTGAGAAAACCACACAAAAACTTCACAGAACCATTGAAGAGCTAAATGCTGCCAAGCAGGTAGCAGAAGAGGCTACGCGGGCCAAGAGTGCTTTTCTGGCTTCCATGAGCCATGAAATCAGAACGCCGCTAAATGGTATTATCGGTATGGCCGACCTGGGTTTGATGGATGACGATTTGACTCCGTTGCAGCGCGAACGGCTCGAAGATATTAAGAATTCAGGTTATACATTACTTGAGATTATTAATGATATTCTGGATATTTCGAAAATAGAAGCCGAGAAACTGGAATTAGAGGAAGTTGAATTTAGTATTCGCGATGTAATTGAAAAGGTTTTTAAAATTATTACAGTTCATGCCCAGCCCAAAGAGATAGAGCTTTTGGTTGATATGTCGCCCGACATACCCGATATTCTTATGGGCGACCCGCTGAGGCTCAGGCAGATATTGACAAACCTGCTTAGTAATGCCGTTAAGTTTACCGATAAGGGTACCGTTAAGCTCGTGGTGGAAATGAAAGACCTGATTGAAGAGCAGGTTCAGCTTTATTTCTCGGTTGAAGATACAGGCGTTGGAATTCCTCCTGAAAAAGTGGAACATCTTTTCGATAAATATACTCAGGTAGATTCTTCAACTACACGAAAGTACGGAGGTACCGGTTTGGGTCTCAACATTGCCCAGATGCTTACACAACTGATGGGTGGCAAAATAAAAGTGGACAGCGAAGTAGGAAAAGGAAGTAAATTCTTTTTTACCTTGAATTTTGTTACCGGTGATCAGGTTTCGGATATTCATGAAATCAAACTGAAAAAACCTGCCGGGGAAACAAGCGTATTGGTGGTTGACGATTGTGCAGAGTCTAATAATATTCTGAATAAGTTATTGAAATTCTGGAACATTCCTTCACGGTCAGTTATGGATATTCACCACGCTTTGACATTGCTGAAGAAAGAATCGTTCGATTATCTGTTTGTTGACTTTTCGCTTGAAGGGAAAAGCGCATTTGACATTATTGAAAAAATAAAAGCGGTAAATGAGAATGCCCTCGACCACGTTGTATTTCTGACCCAGGTAAAATCGAGCATCGAACTGGATAAAATAAGAAAGAAGGATCAATTCGGATTTTTGATGAAACCGGTTTTGCAGAACAGGCTTAAGAATCTGTTGGAGGCAGAATCTATTTCGGGATTCCATGATGAAGCCAACACAGGTTCATCAGATCAGAAAAAAGAGGAAAATAGCGGCAAGGTTTCGGATAAAGTAATACTGGTTGCCGAAGATCAGGTGATAAACAGGAAGATTGTGATGCAACTGCTGCAAAAGAAAAATCTGGCTGCCGAAGCGGTGGAAAACGGAAAACTTGCCCTTGAAGCGGTGATGAAAAACCCCGATGCCTATTCGCTTGTACTAATGGATGTTCAAATGCCGGAGATGGATGGTTTTGAGGCAACAATGAAAATAAGGGAGTTTGAAAAAGAGAAAGGGATTCATATCCCCATTATTGCTATGACGGCACACGCCATGAAAGGTGATAAGGAGAAATGTCTGGCAGCAGGAATGGATTACTATATTTCAAAACCTGTTACCGCTTCCGATTTATATGATACCATTGAAAAAATGATGCGGCAATAAGGAGGTAAGATGAAAGATTATCTCGATTATAACGAAGCTACAACATGGGAGCGCTTAAAGTATTCCTTAAAATCATGGAGATATATCGGTGTAGGTAAATCGTTGCTTATCTGGTTTTTGGCCATTTCATTTGTTCCGCTTGCCACGGTCAGTTTTATCAACTTTCTCAATGCATATCAGGGATTGACCATTGTAGCCGAGAAATCGTTAATTGCCTCTTCGCAACTGCGTGTCAGTTATATTTATACCTTTTTTGATGAAGCTACGGATTTTCTGGATGTGACGGAAGAGTCGCCATATAAAAACGAATTATTGAAACATTTGCAAGAGAGTTACGACTCGTCGGGATTGGACGCTGCAGCTT
>JALVZH010000229.1 GCA_027022105.1 Bacteroidales bacterium
AAATAGACCGCGCCTATTTCCTGAAAAAGATGAAAAAAGCCAAAAGGTACTCACGGTACAAACCTTCGGTGTTTATGAAACAGTTGTCCAAAGAAGAGTTTGCCCCGTTGCAGGAGAAGCTGTTCGAATTCCCCGGTTTTTATCCCCAGATACGTACCTTGCGGCATTATCCAGAACCCATAGCGGCCCACCTGCTGGGAAGCATTGGCGAAGTGAACAACCGGGAACTGAAACGCGACAACTATTACCGGCAGGGCGATTACATAGGGAAGTCGGGTATAGAAAAATATTATGAGAAGATACTGCGGGGTGAAAAAGGCTCGCGGCTGGTTGAGGTGGATGTGCACAACCGGGTTCGCGGCAGTTTTCAAAACGGAAAATACGATACGCTGCCGGTGCCCGGATTTAACCTTGTGCTCAGCATAGATGCCCGATTGCAGGCATACGGCGAACAGCTTTTGCGGAACAAGGTGGGCAGCATTGTGGCCATAGAACCTGCCACGGGTGAAATACTGGCAATGGTCACCAGTCCGGGATACGACCCCAATCTGCTGGTGGGCAGGCAGCGCTCGAAAAACTACCTGAAACTGCTGCACGACACCATCAAGCCGCTGATGAACAGGGCGGTAACAGGCCAATACCCGCCGGGCAGCACCTTTAAGCTGGTAAATGCACTCATCGGATTGCAGGAGGGCGTGGTTACCGAACATACACGGTTTAGTTGTCAGGGTACCGCCTCAAAACCCATTGCCTGCTCACACAATCACCGTTCGCCGCTGGAGTTGGAAGATGCCATTGCTTTATCGTGTAATCCCTATTTCTGGAACACTTTTAACGCCATTATGCACAACCATCAATACAAAAACCAGCATGAGGCGTTCAGAGCCTGGCACAATTATGTATTGAGGTTCGGGTTTGGAAAACGGTTTAATACCGACATACCGTTTGAACGTTCCGGTAATATTCCCGGTAATGCCTATTACGACAAATTGTATCGCGGAAGCTGGAATGCCCTCACCGTCCGCTCGCTGAGTATCGGGCAGGGCGAAATTCTGGTAACCCCTTTCCAACTGGCCAATCTGGCGGCAACCATCGGAAACAGAGGATATTATTATGCCCCTCATTTTTTAAAAGAGATTGAAAACAACGATACGTTGTACAATAATTTCGGCAAAAAGGTTGAAACGGGAATTGATTCGTCAAACTTTAACATTGTAATTGATGCCATGCGTATGGTGTTCGACAGCGATGAAGGGACGGCACGGTTTTACAATACAAAGCTTTTTACACAAGCCGGAAAAACAGGAACGGTACAAAATCCGCACGGCAAAGACCACTCGATTTTCCTTGCTTTTGCACCGGTGGAACACCCGAAAATAGCCATAGCCGTTATTGTTGAAAATGCAGGGTTCGGTTCCACCTGGGCGGCACCCATTGCCAGTTTGATGATGGAAAAATACATAACCGGAAGTGTTCATCGAAAGGCTTTGGAAAAGAGGATTTTGGACGGAGATTTGATACACAATAAAAACTGATGGAATGAGAAACAGAAGCAGCATTATCGGCGAACCCGACTGGTTAAGCATCTTACTTTACCTGGCACTGATAGCTTTTGGCTGGCTCAGTATTTATGCCGCTTCGGCCGACGACTTTTCAAAAGGCATTTTCGATATGTCAACCCGCTACGGAAAGCAACTGATATGGATAGGGCTTGCTTTGGCACTTG
This sequence comes from Bacteroidales bacterium, assembly GCA_027022105.1. GTDB lineage: Bacteria > Bacteroidota > Bacteroidia > Bacteroidales > F082 > Sulfidibacterium. Next base: position 1,727 of record JALVZH010000229.1, read on the forward strand.
CCGTTTTAATATTTCTTATTGATGCCAAGTTCTTTTCCACTTTTGCCTATCTGTTTTATTTTTTAATGATTGTGGTTCTTGTGGGGGTACTGTTGTTTGGGAAAACCGTTGCCGGTTCCAGGTCGTGGTTTCAGATTGGAACTTTTGCCATTCAGCCAGCCGAGTTTGCCAAGTTTGCCACAGCGCTGGCTCTGTCGAAATACCTGAGCACGCTGAATGTGGACATCCGCCAAATGAAAACCAAGGTGATATCCATTGCCATACCGGCTCTTCCCACCATGCTTATTCTGCTTCAAAACGACACGGGCTCTGCGCTGGTATATTTTTCTTTTGTATTGGTGCTTTACCGCGAAGGATTCTCGGGAATTATCATCGTATTGGCAGTTATTATGGCGGCACTGTTTATTTTAACCCTCTGGTTCGGAAACCTGTATGTGGGAGGTGCTTTAATATTACTGGCGGTATTGTATCTGGTTTTTAACAAAAAAAGAAAGAAAAAACTGTCCGTTACCCTTGCCATACTTGTTTTGTCGCTGGCATATGTTTTCAGTGTGAACTATGCCTTTGAGCATGTACTTGAACCGCACCAGAAAACGAGAATACAGGTATTGCTGGGGATGAAAAAAGATATTCATAATGCCGGATATAATGTAAACCAGGCAAAAATAGCCATCGGGTCCGGAGGCCTCACCGGAAAAGGGTACCTGAACGGCATGCTTACCCGCAACCGCTTTGTCCCCGAGCAGAGTACCGATTTCATCTTTTGTACCATAGGTGAAGAGCGGGGATTTGTTGGGATTCTCGTTTTGTTTCTTCTTTTTGTGAGCCTGCTCATCAGACTTATTTTCCTTGCGG
>JALVZH010000230.1 GCA_027022105.1 Bacteroidales bacterium
ATTTTGACATTCCGGTACAAAAAGCCATTGAAGAGGCCAAAATGAACACTTCGGAAGGAATGGATTTTCATCGCAGAATATTACAGGCCGAGAGCGAAGTGAATATGGCCAAAATGAACGGGCGTTTTGACGCGGATATTTATGCCTCTTTCGGTTTGACACAAACCGCAAGCAGCCTGCCCAAAGCCTACGAAAATCCGTTAGACCAGGAACGGGTTTCGGTGGGAATTACTTTGCCCATCCTCGATTGGGGTATGGCACGCGGACAGATAAAAATGGCGGAATCGAACATGGAACTGGTAAAAACAGCCGTTCAGCAGGATAAGATTGATTTTGAACAGAATATCTACCTGCAAATCATGCAGTTTAAAATGCAGAAAAAGCAACTGTTTATTGCTGCAAAATCGGATACCGTGGCACGGAAAAGGTACAAAGTAACCCACGAGCGTTATATGATTGGCAAAGTAAACGATGTGCTTGAACTGAATATGGCGCAAATAGATAACGACAATGCCCGCAAGAGTTATTTCAATTCACTGGATGCTTACTGGAAAAACTACTACCGCATCCGGAAAATGACACTTTATGATTTTGAAAAAAATCAACCCATTATGTTCGATACGGATATGTTGATTCAATAAAAGAAGATATCTAACAACAATCATGTGAGCCGCATTCAGAAATTTGGATAATCCATAGAGTTTGTGCGGGTTAAAAGACCTGAAAAATTTTATACCACAAAAGGAAACGATAAATCCGGTTTTCTTCCGCACTTTAGTGCGGTTTAATGCAATAAAAAAACGTCGGCTTTAGCTGTTAGTATTTGTTACTAAATATTGAAGTTGTTTAAAAACGAACAAAACAGTTCTAATATAAAATATTTTTGGAATCACTTTTCGATTCTTTTCAGCCGGAAATTTATCCAATCTAAAAGGGTGTTCAAAAAGTTCTAAGCTCACTTGATTTTGCGATGTGTGATTGATCATATCTGCATGATTTTTTCTATAAAATTAAGAAAAACCGTGCATTTTTTTAAGATTTTTATCTTAAAGTTACTAATATAATATAGTGAATATCAAATAATAATAGGCTTTTTGGGGGAAATCAGCAAAACCTAATTATTTTCTTTTTGCTTTGTTATTGGAATAGTAAAAATAAACTTACTGCCTTTACCCACTTCGCTTTCAACCCTGATTTTACCGCCGTGTCGCTCAACAAATTCTTTGCATAATATTAATCCCAGACCGGTTCCTTTTTCGTTATTAGTGCCATGTGTAGTAATTTGCGTGATCCCGAATATTTTTTCCGATACCTCTTTACTCATACCCACCCCCGTGTCTTCTACCGAGAAGCGGACTTCACTGTCTGTTTCCTCTGCCTTTATTGTTATTTTTCCGCCCTCCCGGGTAAATTTTATTGCGTTGGATACAAGGTTTCTGAAAATGGTTTTCAACATCTCTTTATCGGCAAACACCGTAAGGTTTTCGGGCATTTCGGTAAAGATGGATATTTTTTTATTTTCCGCTGCACTGTTAATATTAAAAAGGGTTTCTTTAAGCAGTTCGCTAATGTTACACTCTACGGGAGAAAACGAAACTTTGCCGGTTTGTGTGCTTGCCCATTTAAGTAAATTCTCCACCAAATCATATGCTCCTTTGGCACTGGTAACTAAATAGCTTATCATCTTCCCCCTCTCTTTGTCATCAAGTCCGGCATGACTTTCAAGCAACATCTCTGAAAAACCCAGCAGTGCATTAAAAGGGCTTCGCAGGTCGTGCGCAATGATATTGAAAAATTTGGTTTTTGTGGCATTGGCCCCTTCCAAATCCTGTTTTTGTTTCTCCAGCAACTCATTTATCGCCTGGATTTCCGCATTTTGCTGTCTGAGTTGGTTGTTGTATTTTTCTATTTCATTTTTCTGGTCTTCAACCATTTCTATTGTTGCGTTCAACTCTTCATTTGTCTGATTCAGCTCCTCGTTTACGGCTTCTATCTCCCTTTTTTGTTTTTCCAACAGCGCATTGGCATTTTTCTTTGTCCGGTACAATCTGAACAATACAATTGCCACAAATATTGCAAATACAAAAGCAACAAGAAACATGTTGCGCTCGGTTTTTTGTTTTAGTCGTTGGGCCTTTTGCTTTTCTATTTCCAGTTTGCTTTTTTCCAATGCTGCTTTCTGGCTGATAATTTGTTTTTCTTTTTTCTCGCTCTCGTATTTGGTTTGAATTTCGGCAACGGCTTTAGTTTTTTCAATACCATAAATACTATCTTTAATGTTTATCCACAATTTGGAATAATCAAGTGCATTTTTATAATCTTTCAGCCTCTCATATGCCAATGATAAATTATTGTAATCCAAGGCTTCCCACCTTAACGATTCTATTTTTTTTGAAATGGCAAGCGATTTTTCCGAATATTCTATGGCCTTTTTATAATCCTTTTTCTGCAAATAGAGTGAGGCCAGATTAGCCAGTGTTCCCGCTATCAGATACTTATCGCCGATTTCCTTTTGAATTGCCAATGCTTTTTGATAATATTCGATTGCTTTGGCTGTGTTACCAAGTTCATTGTTAATTACTCCAATGTTTAAGTAGATTGTGGCTATTCCTCTTTTATAGTTAATCTCTTTTTGAATTTTTAAAGCCCTTTTATAGTATTCAATCGCCTTAAAAAACTTTTGCTCATGATGATAAACAGTGCCGATATTGATGAGGATTATACTAATGTTTTTCTTATTTCCGGTTGATTCATATATTTTAAGCGCTTTGTTGTAATATTCCATTGCCAGCGAATCGTTCCCCATAATTTTATTTATGAGCCCTGCATTTGTATAGGCATTGGCAATAACAGTTTTGTTTTCAAATTTTTCATTCAGTTTTAAAGCTTTTTGGTAATATTCCAGCGCTTTTGAATATTGCCCTTTGTTTTTGTAAATATTGCCTATGTTAATGAGAACCTTACTTGAGGACTCTTTATCGCCAATCGCATTGCTGATTGTTAAAGACCGTTGGTAAAAATCAAGCGCTTTTTCATAATCACTCATGCCTTTATAAACGATTCCGATATAATTTGAACATTTGGCTTCAAGTTTCTTTTTGCCAGTTTTTTTCGCGACATTCTGGGCTTTTTTATAGTAAAACAGAGCTGTATCGGGAACCGTGTATTCATACAGTTCGCCAAGTTTAAGAAGGGCGGTAACTTTAAGGGTATCAGGTGTATCCGGATTGTTAATATAAAGCTTCAGGCTATCGGATTCAGCACGGTTTTGGGTAAAGCAAACCGAACTAAAAAAGAGGATAAACGTTAATAAATTTACAAGAAATTTCCTCATTCCAACAGGATTAATTTCAAAAATCTAAAATACAACTTTATATAAAACCAATAGATAAAAAGTTAAAAAAAATTCGGATAAATGGAATTTTTTAAGACCCGGGTAATTGGAATGAAAAGTTACAATTACCTTATGCAACATTACCGGGATTTTTTACCTGCATGTTAACTTTTTTGTAGCTTTGCTCATGATAAATGTTTTTTGAAACTAATGAGCAAATATCCCTGCATATTGATTAAAAAACAATCTGTATGGTATGTTCTTTTTGAACTTTTGATAATTTAATTACTATAAGCCTGAATTCAAAATGCAATAATATAAATTGAACAGAAAGCACAATAATTGAGCACGTTAACATTAGTGTATGGTGAAATACAAATGTTTCGAAATAAACAACATTCTTATTATTTAAACTGTTGTAAGGAATTTAAAAGATGAACAAAATACGTATTATAATTTTAATCCTGCTTACTAAAAATACTTTTGCTCAAAACTTTGATTGGGCATTTGGTGGAGGTCAATGGTCTGACGATGATATTACAGGAGCAATAACCGACAACAATGGAAACATCTATATAACAGGGTTTAATTCATTTTCAGGTGCACATATCGGAACTTATGTATTAGATAGTTGGGGAGTATATATTGCAAAATTCGATTCGTCAGGAAATCTAATCTGGGTCATAGAATCGGATGAAAGTTTTGACACCTATTCTACAGGAATTGCCATTGATTACAATGAAAACTTATATATTACAGGTTATTATACACATTCAACAAGTTTTGGAAACTTTTTCTTACAGGGAGCTTTGGAATCGCGAATGTTTATTGTAAAAATATCTTCAACAGGTAACATTATTTGGGCTAAAGATTTTGGCACTTTAAATGATTCAAACGGAACATATGTTCATGGAATAACCATTGACAGACAAAACAACATCTACTTGACAGGAAGTTTTAAAGGAACTATCAGGTTCTGTGATTTTGATCTCAACAGTAAAATTGGCAGCTATTTTCCAAATTACGATATTTTTATTGCAAAGTTAAATAATGATGGAGACTGTATGTGGGCCAGACGAGCCGGAGGCATAAATGAAGATTTTGCCCACGATATTGCTGTAGACTGTGATAACAATATTTACATTACCGGTATTTTTAGCCCGTATAATGCAGATTTTGGAAATATAGAGCCAACATTATCAAACACTTCATTATGCGAGTTTACAGCAAAATATAATTCTAATGGTGATGCCGTTTGGGTGAAAGCCGCTGACCAAATGAATAACACAATAAGTGAAGCTACCTCTATAGCAGTTGATGGAAACAATTTTATTTACTCAATGGGAAATCTATATGGAACAATTGTCATTTCCGGAGATACCTTAAGTTCTGTAGGGGGCGGAAGAACAAATTACATTGTAAAATATAATTCAAATGGAGATATTATTGAAACAAAAAACCTGAATAATACCATCTGGGTTAATATTTATTGGTTAGGTGCATACAAAAGAAAGATTGGAGATATAGCTATAGGTAGTGATAATTCTTTGTTTGTCACTTCATCTTATTCAGGTAATATTGAAAATAGCGACTTCAATTTATACAACTCGGCCAATTCGGATATATTCGTTGCAAAATATAATGACATAGGGTATTTTCAATGGGTAAAAAATATTTCGGGAAGTGGAAATGAAACAAGTACAACAATATATGCAAAAAACAAATTAATTGTAGGGGGAAATTACACGAGTCAGCAGTTAGTATTTGACTCTTTAAGAATTACCAATTTCAGTGGCAATAACGACGAGGACTTTTTTATTGCTTCTTTATCCGATACAATACAAATAGAATGCCCGGAAACATTTTTAACTCTAAATACCGACAGAGATTATATTTGTTCGGATAACCATGCAACAATGATATGTAGTACTACATGGGGAAATAGTTTTAACTGGTATCGGAATGAAGTTTTGGATACAAATAATAAAGATTCAATATTCATTACAGATAAACCAGGAAACTATTATGTTATAGTAAATCCTTTTTCGATATGTTCTGACACAAGCACTTCAATTAGCATTGAAAAATTCACAACACCGGTTGCTCACATATTGGATACTGTTATTAATTCATCCTATTATTTAAGTAATGAAACAGATGACACTTCATTTTCATATATTTGGTATTACAATGATTATTCAAATGTTATATCTAACCAACATTCAATTATGATTCCTGATATGGGAACATACATTTTATCTCTAAGTAATATATGCGGTACTTCTGAAGACAGTATAACAATTAATGTAGATGAAGTATTAAGCATTTTTCCAAACCCAAACAATGGTCATTTTAGTTTGATGGTTTCCAACCTGAAATCAGATTCAATTTCTCTCTTTATATACGATATTTCAGGAAAAAAAATATTAGAAAAAACCTATTATACAAATTCAAATTATTTACTCAAAGAAATAGATGTTTATGGTGTTGAATCAGCAGAGTACTTTGTTATAATAAAAACCGGAAGAAATGTATATTCGAAAAAAATTCAAATACTAAAAAATATTTAAAGCCAATAGCGTTTTAAACAAAAAAAGGTAAAAAAGAGAGAAAGAAATCAAGTAACTCAATTAATTTGGGATAAAAACAAAAAACCTTTCTCTCATGACAAAAATAACATTGTTTTCGGAGATTATTTCAAAACCGGACAGGAAAAATGAAAAAAATTTTAGTAAATAAGCCCCAATAATTCACATTAAAAACCGGATCAAAACATCACCACCATTGCAAAAAATGAATCATACATTTACAAAACAGATAACAAACAGAATTTTTATAATAACTCTTTATTTTTTATTAGCTGTAGGAGCAAGTGTTCAGCCTATAATTATCGGAACAAAAACTTATGATACAAACGGTAAAAAATACAACAGATATAATAATTATACCATTTTTAAAAAATCTTACGACCATTTAAAAAATAAGCAGGATTTATACACACTCTATCCCGATGAATACTGGGATTTATATAAATACACACCCACCTTTTCCGTTTTTTTCGGTTTTTTCCATAATCTTCCCGATTGGCTCGGGCTTACTCTGTGGAATTTGTTAAATGCCTTTATTGTATTGGTTGCCATATATTATTTACCCCGGTTAAATTCAGAGGAAAAAGGATTTATTCTTCTGATTTTGTCAATTGAACTAATGACATCAATGCAAAATGCCCAGTCAAACGGATTAATGGCCGGATTATTCGTTCTCTCTTTCGGATTACTTGAAAATAAAAAATATTTTCTTGCTTCATTGTCAATCGTATTTTCCATCTTCATAAAACTTTTCGGGATAGTAGGATTTGTATTATTTTTGTTTTACCCGAAAAAATGGAAATTGATTGCCTATTCCCTTTTACTGAGCGCAATATTTTTTATTATTCCATTGATTTTTGTGAATTTCAATCAATATCTGACACTTTTGCAAAGTTACTTCAAATTATTAACAAATGACTACTCGTCATCTTACGGATATTCTGTTATGGGATGGTTAAGTTCATGGTTCGGTTTGGAAATCAATAAAAATATTGTTGTCTTTACGGGAATTATTATATTTCTAAGTCCACTGATAAAGATAAGTCAATATAAATATTTTATGTTCAGATATTTAACATTAAGTTCCATACTAATTTGGGTAGTAATTTTCAATCATAAGGCAGAATCACCCACTTTTATTATTGCCATGACAGGAGTTTCCCTATGGTTTATAAAAAGCAGAAAGGATTATCTGAATATAACTCTTTTTGTTCTTGCCATTTTATTAACCAGTTTATCACCAACCGATTTATTTCCTAAAATATTACGTGAGAATTATGTAATACCCTATACATTGAAAGCATTTCCCTGCATATTGATATGGGGAAAAATTATTTATGATATGATTGTATTTCATACGGACAACATAAAAACCACTCTTACTCAACCGCAAAAAGAAAATTGGAAAAAGCACTAAAAATCAAATCGTCTTACTGATCCCCCCTCACCATAAACCAAATTTCCGCCGCTTTGGCAAGTATATCCATGTTATCGAAAGCATCTTCGGGCGTTGTGCCTGCCGAGAAAACGCCGTGTTTTTCCCATACGGCAATTTTCCGGTTTTCAAAAGCCTGCAATGTTGCTTCGGCAATTGTTCCGGAACCGGGCTCAAGCAACGGCACATATCCCGCACCTTCGGGAAGGTAGGTTTTCAGTTCGGGATGTATGGCCCATAAAAGTCTGTTTAACGCTTCTTCGGACTGTGTCTCCGGATAATGGGTAAACGCTATTACCGGCGTTACATGGGCATGCAGTACCGTTTTCTCTTCCGAGCCCCGTTCCAAAATGGCATTGTGCAACAACAAATGAGTTGGCATTTCGGACGTGGGGGCAGTTTTCTCGTTCAGTTTATACGACCTGAACATCTGATATTCTGAGCCTCCATCCGTTATCTTAATCACCATCAGGTTTTCTTCGGGATTCAGTGCCAAATGCCTCATACGCGATTCGGTTACCGAGATAAGGAATATTTCGCCTGCCAATGCAGGGTATTTTTTCGGCAACAATACACTTTCGCCAAAGGGCAGCATATAAGAATCGTCGAAATCCATATGTGTAATGCGCACCGAGATATTTCCGGCATTGCGTTCGGCCCACCCTTTTTGCCACAGGTAACCGGCCACCCGTGATACTTCTTCAAACAACGGTTTTAATCTGTCTGTCATCTGTTTATCAATTGCGTTAAGTTCCATTCAAAAATAGTAAAATTTGGCAAACCGAAATGTTTACATTCCGTCGTACCCTCATGCTCACTTTCGTAGCGGTTTTTTTTATAAAAAGACCTATGTGCAAAATGAGATACCTCATCATTATTGTTTCCAAAATAAAAAACCGCTCCACTATTATACTCATATTCTGAGTATTTAACTTGTTTAAAGTCAAAACTTTTTATAAATTATAAAATATTGAAAACCAGAAAAATGAATATCTTTTTTTTAATAAACCCACCCCTCCCCCTCCTTGGAGGGGAATAATGGAATTCATTTTCTGGTTTTCAATATTTTATACTCATTTTCATCACGTTAACTTTAAACAGCTTCATTATAAATTATGCATCATACCGCTGATGTGTTAATATATTTTGCCGTTGATGACCTTTTGATGACCGTTATTTCTTGTATTTCCTGTATATAAGGTCTTTCTTTGTCGGTGCATTTTGCAAAAAATTCAAATTGAGATTAATGAAATCCATCGTCATGAAAAAATTTTACTTTGCTTTAACAGCACTTTTATTTTTCATCTTAAACCTGAATGATTCCTTGGGACAATCCGTAAAAACATCCCTGCCCATGCAGCAGGCAAACGGACAAAAGGATTTTTATTCCATTCAAAAGGAATTTTATAAGCAGACAGCTCCCTACAATATCGACAGGAACGGTTACTACATCGACGAGAATGGTGAAGAGAAAAGAGTTCCCGGTTACAAGCAGTTTAAACGTTGGGAATGGTACTGGGAGACCCGTGTGGACAAAACCACGGGAGATTTTCCTCAAATCAGGCCTTCCGATATTTATATGGAACGTGCAAATAGCGGCAATTCATCACGGAGTGCTTCCGGAAGCTGGAGCTCACTGGGACCTACTGCAAGTGCAGGAGGTTATTATGGTTTAGGGAGATTAAACTGCATCGGATTCCGAAGCGGTGACAACAACACCTATTATGTCGGTTCTCCTTCGGGAGGGTTGTGGAAAACAACCGATGACGGCAGTTCCTGGACTGTTCTTACCGACGACAATCCTGTTTTGGGTGTTAGCGAAGTGGTGGTACTGGCAGGAAGCACAACCTCCAACGACACCCTTTACATTGGCACCGGCGACCGTGACGGTGGCTCAATATGGAGTTTGGGAGGAGGACAAACCGGCGACAACAACAGTATCGGGGTGCTAAAGTCGGTTGACGGCGGTGCCACATGGAATACAACAGGGTTGTCGTTTCAAGCTTCGGAAGGTGTTTTGGTAAACCGGTTGATTGTTAATCCCGACAATCATAACATACTATATGCCGCTACAACCAACGGACTTTATAAAACCACCGATGGCGGCGGCAACTGGACACTACTATCCAACACCGACTTTTACGACCTCGAATTTAAACCCGGTGACCCGCAAACCATGTATGCCGGTGGAAATACAAGCGGCAGCATCTATTTATCAACCGATGGCGGTGCTACCTGGACGGAAGTGCTGACCACAAACGGATATCGTGTAGTAGTTGGCGTAAGCCCCAACCAAAGTACATGGGCTTATGCGGCAATAGTTTACAGCGATGGGTACTTAAAAGGTTTTTATAAATCGGAAACTTCGGGAAGCTCCTGGTCGTTACCCGGCGACTGGATTAATCTGATGGGTGCAAATTGCGATGGATCGGGCAGGTATCAGGGATGGTACGATTTGGCGCTGGATGTTGACCCAACCAATGCTAATATTGTTTTTACGGGGGGAATCAATACCTGGAAAACTTCGGACGGAGGTGTAAACTGGCACCTTAATAACCATTGGCAGGGAACCTGTGGCGGGTCGGTACCGGAAGTGCATGCCGACAAACACTACCTTAAATTTCAAAACGGAACAGCAACCCTTTTTGAATGTAACGACGGAGGAGTATATAAAACTACCGATGGGGGTACGAACTGGAATTACAAAGGCAGTGGAATTGTGTCGAGTCAAATCTACCGGCTGGGCGTTTCGCAAACGGCATCCGGTGATGTTATTGCAGGATTGCAGGACAACGGTACAAAATCCATCAATTCAGGAACATGGGAAGATGTATTGGATGGCGACGGTATGGATTGCGACATCGACTATACCGACAATAACCTGCAATACGGTGAAAGTCAATACGGTAATTTAAGAAAAACCACTAACCATTGGACAACATCTACTGACTTAGGATTTGTTGACGGACGCTGGGTAAGCCCATTTGCCATCGACCCCACAACACATACTACCCTCTATTTTGGTGCCACCAGAAGTAACAGGTTTGACCCGAGACTTCACAAATCAACCGACGGAGGGAGTACCTGGAGCATTATCGGATCCTATGATTTCCGTGAATTTGCCGTGGCTCCTTCCAACTCCGATTATATTTTCGGTGTGAATGATGACGGCGTTTATAAAACCGACAACGGCGGATCGTCTTGGACGGATATTACAGGCACCCTCCCTGTAAACAATGCTACACCAACATATGTAGCCGTTAAATACGACGACCCGAATACGGCATGGGTTACATTCGGCCAATACAACAACTATTCGGTTTACCAGACAACCGACGGAGGCACTTCGTGGATGGATATCTCTTACGGATTGCCGTCAGCACCTGTAATGTGCATTGTTCAAAATCGCCAAAACACCTCTGAAACGGAGTTATATGCAGGAACCGATGTGGGCGTTTATGTAAAATACGGAACCGCACCCTGGCAACTTTTCAGCACCGGATTACCCAATGTTGTGATTACCGAGCTTAAAATATATTACGATGATGCAACACCGGCAAATAGCCGCATACGGGCAGCAACTTACGGAAGAGGTGTGTGGGAATCCGATTTATATACCTTTACGGCTGCGGCTCCTATAGCCGACTTTATTGCCGATGATACGGTTCCCATACCCAACCAAACCGTCACCTTTAACGATTTTTCTTCCAATCAGCCTACATCCTGGCAATGGACGATCACACCCTCAACTTTTCAATACGTTGACGGCACAAGTGCCACTTCGCAATACCCCAAGGTACAATTTACGGCATTGGGTTATTACACCATTCAGTTAACGGTATCCAATGCCTCGGGCAGCGATACCAAAACAAGAACCTCCTACATTAATGTCGGAACGTATCACAACTACTGCAACGCTTCGGGTGGCGGCAGCGACTTTATCGAGAGTGTTGAAACCGGAGACATTAACAATACCAACACCTCTTCCGACGGGTACCACGATTACAAATCATTTTCCACCGCCTTTTACCAAGGACAGGCCGAAATCCCCATTACCATTTCCAACGGACTGGCAAACAGCACTTACGACGTTTCTGCATGGATAGATTTTAATCGTAACGGAACCTTTGATGAGTCAACTGAAAAAATTGTGTGCCAATCGAATACTACGACAAACCCGGGTACTTACTATTTTGATGTTCCTGTGGATGCCGACACCGGTGCTACCGTTATGCGGGTACGTATTAAACGGTTGAATTCAAGTTGCGGTTCACCCTGTGGAGCCACAACCTATGGCGAAGTGGAAGATTATTCGATTCAACTGAACGAAATGCCTGCCTGTCCGCCTCCCTCCTACCAGACTGAAAGCAACCTTACAGGAACTTCCGTTGATTTGGGCTGGTCGCAAATCGGGACGGTATCGTCGTGGGACATAAGGCTTGTAACAGCAGGAACCGATACCACGGGAACGGGATACAGCACCACAACATCCAACCCGTTAACAGTGGATACCTTAACCGGAAATACCGATTACCAATGGTATGTAAGATCGTCTTGTGGCAGTGCATGGATTGGCCCGTCATCATTCCATACCTCCTGTACATCACTCACGGCACCGGTTTCCGAAAATTTTGACGGGGTTTCCGCTCCCGACCTGCCCAATTGCTGGACAAAGATTGTAAACACAACTTCGGGTTACTCTTATGTTCAAACAAGCACATATAATCCCAACTCTTCACCCAACTCGGTTATCTTCTATAATAATTATGATACAACGGGTACATTTCTTCTGATAACTCCTCAATTAACCGATTTGCCAACGCAACAAAATATGATTACTTTTTATGCAAAAGGAGCCGACGGCGGAGAAGCATTTATTGTGGGAACCATGACCGATCCGTCAGACGAATCAACTTTTACACCTTACAAAACCATAACCCTGACCGACACTTACATTCAATACAAAGTTTATTTCGGGTCGGGATATACTTTAAACGATACCTACATAGCTTTTAAACACGGCATGAACGACCGGTATCTGAATATCTATTTTGACGATTTTGTATATACTGCCATGCCCGCCTGCCCCGAACCGTCAGACCTTGCTGCCGATAGCATTTCCGATACCGCTGCAAAACTTTCGTGGACGGAAAACGGCTCGGCAACCTCATGGCAACTAAGAATTGTTACCTCAGGAACCGACACTACCGGGTTGAGTTACAGTACAGTAACTACCAATCCGCTTTGGATAGACACCCTTTTGGCAAACACCTCATACGATTGGTATGTGCGGGGTGATTGTGCCGGTGAATGGTCGGCCAAAGCAACCTTTTCAACCTTGTGCAGCAGCCGTACCGCTCCGTTTTCCGAAAACTTTGACGGGGTAACTGCACCCGATTTACCCGATTGCTGGAGTAGTATAATTTATTCTAACTACTTGCAGGCTGCGGTGAAAACGTACATCTATTCGTATCCCCATTCAAGCCCGAACCATGTAATGATAAATGACGACGGCGGGGACAACGGTGCACTTATGTTAATCACGCCCGAACTAAGCGATTTGACCTCACAATTGAATCAAATCAGGTTTTATGCAAAATGCAATAGCGCCGGAGAAAAATTGATTGTAGGAACCATGACAGATGCATCGGACACAGCTACTTTTACCGCTTTTAAAACCATTCAGCTAACAACCGATTATACCGAATACACAGTAATGTTTGGAAGCTCTTACAGCGAAAGCGACAGTTATATCGCATTTAAGCATGGTGAGAATGGAGACGGATATTATCACTATATCTATATTGATGATTTTGTGTACGAACCCATGCCGGCATGCCCCCCTGTTTCCGACCTTGAAGAGAGTAATATTACAACTACCTCGGCAACACTCTCCTGGACAAAAAACGGTACGGAAACAAGCTGGGATGTAAGAATTGTTACCAAAGACAGCGACACTACAGGTACGCCTTATGCTACCAAAACATCCACCATGATTATTGTGGACACCTTGGCGGCCAATACTTATTACGATTGGTACGTACGTTCCGGCTGCGGCAGCGACTGGGCAAAAAGTACCTTTGTTACCGATTGCGGAACCTACAGCGCCCCCTACAGCATGAATTTTGATAACGAAACCGTACCCGACATCCCCCATTGCTGGTCAACCATAGTCAGTTCATCCAGTTCTTATGCCAAGATTGAAACACTCACTTCACAGTTTCCGAATTCAACTCCCAACCATGTGATAATGGATGAATATAATGACGGAAATGCAACACTTTTGCTTATCTCACCGCAGTTTACCGACCTCACAACACAGCAAAGGCAAATTACCTTTTATGCAAAAGCCAATAACGATGGCGACAGTTTAATAATCGGAACCATGTCGGACCCGGCAGTTGCTTCCACCTTTACACGCTTCAAAAAAATATCACTCACTAACACTTACACTCAATATACGGTAATGTTCGGAGCAACCTATACGCTAAACGATGAGTACATAGCCTTTAAACACGGAGGCGGCGGCACTTATAAAAAAATATACATTGATGACATAGTTTACAACTACATGCCGGTGAACCCTCCGCCATCCGATTTGTACGAGACCAACATCACACAAACAGGTGCCCAACTGGGTTGGACCGAAAACGGTACGGCAACTTCATGGGATGTACGCATTGTGCTTGAAAATGCCGATACTGCCGGAGTAGCCTATGCAACCACATCCGACAATCCGTTTACAGTTGATACATTGAACCCCAATACCCGGTACGACTGGTATGTACGCGAACAGGGAAGTGAAAACTGGGCAGGACCGTCAACTTTTATAACCGATTGCGGGGCTTACACAGCCACCTATTCCGAAGATTTCGATGACGTTACGGCACCCGATATTCCGCACTGTTTCAGTACGATTGTAAACTCAACCTCAAATTACGCTACCATTGAAACCAATACTTCGGGTGAACATTCCTATCCAAACCATGTTAGTATGTATAATGCCTACGATGCCAATGCAACACTTATACTTATTTCCCCGCAGTTCAGCGATTTAACCTCGCAACAAAATGAGGTTCGTTTTTACGGCAAAGGCTACTCCGGGGTAAAGGTTATTTTGGGCACTATTGATAATCCGGCTAATGCTTCCGGTTTTACAGCCATTGATACCATTGAACTAACCAGTACATACACGGAATACACCCGGTATTTCGGAGCCGGCTATACCGGTACGGATGAATATATTGCATTTAAACTCGGTACAGGTTCCAGCTCTAGGACAGCATATATCGATGACTTTGTGTACGAACCCATGCCGGCTTGTCCGCACCCCTCCAACCAGTCGGAAAGCAATATAACAACCACTTCGGCAATGTTACATTGGCTTGAAAACGGCTCGTCCACTTCGTGGGATGTAAGAATAGTACCCGAAGGCGCTGACACTGCCGGTGTAGGTTATACAACCACAACTGCCAATCCCTTTACCGTTGACACGCTTACATCCGCCACCTATTACGACTGGTATGTGCGCAGCAGTTGCGGCAGCGATTGGATAGGTCCCAACACTTTTGTTACCGACTGCGATACCTATTCAGCCACATTTTCGGAAAACTTCGACGGAGTTACCGTGCCCGAACTACCCATCTGCTGGTCATCTATCAACAATTCTCAATATCCCACCAGCAGCTATGTAAAAACCGTTAACAATCATAATCCAAACTCGGCACCCAATCATGTGGAGATGTATAATTATTACGATAGAAATGCTACCCTCCTCCTGATTTCTCCGCAGTTGTCCGATCTGACATCACAACACAATCAAATACGTTTTTATGCCAAGGGATATTATAACAATTACACTTTAATAGTGGGAACCATGTCGGATCCATCGGACGAAACCACCTTTACGCCGCGTAAAACATTTACCCTGTCAAATACCTATGCTGAGTACAAAGTCTATTTCGGTGGCACTTATACCCTTAGCGACGAATACATTGCATTTAAACACGGTTCATCCGCCCGCTATCAGATGATTGAAATTGACGACATCCATTATGAGCCTATTACCGATTGTCTTACCCCGCTCGACCTCGTATCGCAAAATATTAACAGTAGTACTGAAATATTAAGTTGGACAGAGCAGGGTAATGCAACATCGTGGAACATACGTATTTTGCCATATGGTACCGACACCACCGGAAAACCCTGGTCAACAGTAACCGCCAATCCGTTAACCGTTGACACATTGTCGGCAGCAACTCAATATACCTGGTATGTTCGTGCCGATTGCGGTGGCAACTGGTCGGTTCCCGGTTATTTCACAACGGAATGCGCACCGATTACAACATTTCCTTTTACCGAAGGATTTGAAAACAGTGTACCGCCTCAGTGTTGGCATAACACCGTTGTTGTAAATGGAAATGTTTCGCCAAACTGGTCACAGGCATCAAGCAGTTCTTATCCCAATGCCACGGCAATAAAGGGAAATTATATGGCTTTGTACAACGGGAAAAATGCTTCGGAAGGTACCGAAGCCCGTTTGTCAACACCCCAAATGGACTTTACGGGATTAAGTGGTATGGGTTTAACCTTTTGGCTTTATCATAGTGCAATATCATATCCTGATACAGCCGGTATAATAGTGCAGGCTTCGGTAAACGGAGGCACATGGACGGATGTTACCCCGCGCTATACGGTAAAAGGCAGTAACGGATGGAGTAAATATGCAGTAAATCTGAAAGATTACGACGGAACGGCAAATGTAAGCATAGGTTTTTTGGCCAATGGCGGAAACCAAATTAACAGTTATATTGATAGTGTTACCGTCATCAGTAACATTCCCGTTTCCGCAACCTGGACCGGAGCCGTGGACACTTCGTGGTACGAAGCCGCTAACTGGAATACCGCTACCATTCCGTTTGACACAACCCATGTTGTTATTCCTGCAACGGTAAGCACCTATCCGCACATTGTAAGCGAAGGTGCAGTTTGCCGGAGCCTTACCATAAAATCGAACAGCAATGGCGACGGAGGACTTAACGGAACGGAATATCTTGATATAAGAACCACCGATACGGTAGAGCGTTTTATTGATGGCGGTAAATGGCACGATGTGGCAACCATGATGAACAACGAAACCGTTAACAGTTTCTTTTTCAATCACCAACCCGATGTTTGGATGAATTCGTATGATGAAGCCACCGGCACCAGAACGGCCATTATCGACCTGACAACGCCCATGCCGCTTGGTCATGGGTTTGAAGCATGGGTTGAAACGGGATACGATACAGTGGTAAAATTTACCGGCGATATTAATACTTCCGACATAACAGTAAACCTCTCTTACACCGACGACAGCCACGGATACAATCTCATAGGAAATCCGTTTTCGGCTCCCATTTGCTTTTACAAAGGTATATGGAGTTTATTAAATGTTGATTTCGGCGTATGGGTTTGGGACCCCGATATTAATAATTACCGTGCTTATACAGGTGCGGGTGGAACCCTTACCAATGCCGTTATTCCCATGGGACAGGGTTTCTTTGTTCATGCACGAGGCAATAATCCAAGCCTTACAATTCCGAAAGATTCGCGTCTGAGTACTGCTGCCCAATTTTACAAAAAAGGTGTAAAAGGCGGGCGCAACGAGGCTCCTCATGTAGCCCTTTCGGTTAGCAAAGAAAAGAACAAAGACATTGTATGGATTGCCTTTAAAGAGGGCTGCACAACCGGTTTCGACCATGATTATGATGCTGAAAAACTCAAAGGTGCCGATGAATCACCACAGCTCTATACCGTCGAAGGTGAGCGGCATTATACCATTGATGCTTTACCGGTACTGGCAGCCGGCGAACAGCGTACCGTGCCCTTGAATTTCAAAGCAGGTACATCAGGGATGCATACTTTAATTGCCGAAGATTTAAACACCCTGCCCAATACAGAAGTTGTTCTTGAAGATTTGAAGTCCAACACGCTGCAACTGCTGAACGAAAATCCCGTGTATCAGTTTACAGCTACCGGCTATCAACCACCCGAAAGATTCCTGATTCATTTCAACCGTTCGGTAAACGGTATTGATGAAAATGAAGACGACAAACTATTATCCGCGTATTCGTATGACCATTGGATTTATGTAGTAAGCGACAAAGACCTTGCAAATACAAAAATCCACATGGATATTTACAACCTTTCGGGTCAAAAGATTCTTGAAAAAGATATACCCGCAGGAATACTGACGAAAGTATTTGTACCGGTTAAAGACAATTACGTTATTGTACATCTGTTTGGCAGCAACCGGTCGTACACAAACAAAGTATTTATAAAATAATAACAGAAAAATCACATGCCATGAGAAAAATAAGAAACATAGTAATCATCACACTGACCATAATGGTTTTTTCGGTTCAACAAGGGTTATCACAGGCAACCGCTCCCCAGGATCCCGGCGGAAGTCCCGAATCGGGGCCTCCTTTGGGTGGCGGAGCTCCCGTTGGAAACGGGGTTTACGTTTTGTTATTACTCGGAGCTGCTTATGGAACCGTAAAGCATTTGAAACATGCTGATGAGCCATGCCCTGAAGAAGATTAAAAGGATAGTATCTCAGCAGGTACGGCATAAGTTCAAAAAAATAACTATTTTTGACACCGGTACCGTAATGAAGATTATCCATGAGACCTGACAGGAAATTTTTTCCTCTTATTAATAAATTGTTTGCCGGAAGATACATTTTTTCGATTTTATTACTTGTCTTTTCCCTCAATGCCGGATATGGAGCCGGAAACCCTGTTCAACCGGATAGTTTACTGAAATTAATCCATGTAGCACCCGATTCCAACAAACCGAAGCTTTACGACAGACTGGCAAAATACTATTATTCAAAACAAGAATACCTTAAAGCATATGAATATTTTAATATGGCACTCAATGCTGCCGAGAAAGTGCATGACTCGTTATTCATTGCCAAAAGCAACAACAATATAGCTGTAATATTGGATGTTACAGGCAATTACAGCGATGCTTCCGATTATTATAAGAAGTCTCTTTTCTATTTTATGAGTCTTAACGATACACTTCATACCGGGTCGGTTCTGAATAATCTCGGAGTTATTTATGAAGAAATGCAGGAACCTTCGGCTTCGCTTGAGTATTACAGAAAAGCGCTTAAACTGAAAAAACTGCTAAAAGACACTGTTTCAATTGCCGGTACTCTGAATAACATCGGAATTATCTTCAGAAATTTTATTAAAGACAATGACTCGGCTCTGTTTTATTACGAAAAAGCAAAACAGTATTACAGGCAAAAAGGGATTGTATCTAAAGCGATGCTTTGTAATGTGAATATCGGGAGTGCATTACTTGATAAAAATGAACCAGATAAAGCCTTGGAGTATTTTAAAAAAGCTTTGAAATATTTCGAATCGTCGGACAATCCTACAGGAAAAGGCAATGCTTTGTTTCTTACCGGAAAAGTTTATCATTTGGAAGGCGACTATAAAAAAGCGATTAACTATTACGACTCGGCACTATCCATTGCTAAAAACAGAAAACTGTTGAAACTGCAAAAAAATATTTTGAAAAATCTTACCGACGCCGAAGAAAATCTCGGGTTAGTCCGGTCTGCTTATGACCACTTGAAACAGTATGAAAAGATAAATGATGAACTATTTAACCGTACAAAGGCAAAACTGGTAAGCGAACACCGGAACAGTATCAGCATTCAGGAAAAAGCGAGAGAAGTGGAGTTATTAAAAAAAGAGGAAGAATTAAACAAACTAAAATTCAAAAGGTTAAGACTGATTGCCTCTATTGCCGTAATTTCCACAATACTTGTATTGATAATAGCTTTCCTGATATACAAAGTACACAAACAAAAAGCTATAGAAGATCTGAACAACCTCCGTTCTCAATTAATCCGTTCACAATTATCACCGCATTTTATCTTTAATACATTAATGGGTATTGAAACTTTCTTAATGGAAAACAAAGTGGATTTGGCAATGGATTATATTGTTGATTTTGCCAAACTAATAAGGCATATACTGGAAAATACCAAACACACTTTTGTTCCGCTCGACAGTGAACTCAAAGCCATGGAACAATATTTACAGTTGGAACAAATGCGTTTTTCAAACAGGTTCTCCTACGAAATTCTCATAAACACAAAATCTCCCGTGGAAGAGTTGCAGATACCACCTATGTTGTTGCAACCATTTCTCGAAAACTCTATTGTCCATGCATTTCCAACCCTTAAAGGGAGAAAAGGAATTGTCAAACTAATTGTAACTGAAGAAAATGATGTCATTACCATATTAATTGATGATAACGGTATAGGGAGAAAAAAAGCTTCCGAATTAAGAAAAAAACACAATTCGATGGCTACCCACCTGACTCTTAACAGGTTAAAATTGCTAAGAAAACGTAAAAAAGTAGATATCGATTTTGAGGTGGCAGATAAATTTGATGAACAGGGCAATGCAGCAGGTACACGAGTGATTTTTACTATAAAAAGAAACAAATGGATTCCCTATCGTTAAATGATGTATTTTTGTCTTGAAAATCAGTAATACAGTGATGGATAAAAAAGCAGGTATATTAATTGTTGAAGACGAATTGGCCACAGCCAGTTTTATTGCCACGGTTATTAAAAATAACTGTGAGAATATGGAAGTCGCCGGAAAAGCAAATTCCGTACAGGAAGCTTTGGTACTGATTGAAAGAACCGACCCCGATATTGTGCTATTAGACATAGAGTTGGGAGACGGCACTGCTTTCGATTTGTTAAAAAAAATTGAAAACCCCGCTTTCATCACCATTTTCCTTACTGCATATCAGGGATATGCTTTGCAGGCCATAAAGTTTTCGGCATTCGATTATATTTTAAAGCCTTTTAAACCCAAAGAACTGATTTCCACTCTGGAAAAAGCCGCTAAGGTTATTGATTCAAGAAACAGCAATCAGAGTTTACCCGTGTCAACTCTGTTGGATAATTTGACAATTACAACCAAGCAGGACAAGAAAATGATACTTCGTACCGGAAGCGATATTTTTGTCACCAAAATAAAGGATATTCTCTATTGTAAGGCCGATAGCAGCTACACTCATTTTTATTTTGTTAATGATGATTCGGTTACTGTTTCCACCCGTTTAAAGGAGTTTGAAAACACTTTGAGCGATATGGGATTTATCCGGTGTCACAACAGTTATCTTGTTAACATTTCTCACATAAAACGCTATCGCAAAACCGGTCAACCCTATTTACTTTTAAGCAATGAGGAAACCATTCCCGTTTCGTTGCGCAACAAAGAAAAGGTTTCGGCTATTTTTAAAGATTGATTTATTGAGCTGCCTTTTTAATGATTACCACGGCATTATTGTTAATTGTAATAATAGCTCCTGTCTGTAAAAGTATTTTACCAAAAGTTTTATCTGATGAAATTACAGGCTGATTTCCGGAAGAGGAAATAACAATGTAAGAACCCGGATCAGGCACAAACGACGACACGCCAGAACCTGAATACCAATTATTTACATTCTCCCAGAAGCTATCCTGTCCCCCATTCCAGGTAACCGTAACCCTATGCCAGCGGGGAGTCATATCTGTGGTATTGGAATTAGGTACAATAACCCAGGAATCGGAATTCCAGATTGCGGATGAAACCGTGTCGCCGTATAACCTGACGGCTTTGCTGTCGAGATACTCCCACTCCTCTCCCGTTCCGTCCTGATCGACCACACCATAGGCATCAACCAGAGTTCCGGTTGTATTGTCACCCCCTGCATATAAAAAGTATCCGTCGTCTCCGTTACCGCTAATATATCCGCTTGTTAAATCGGGATTAAAACCGTAAGCAGTATTAAAATCAGTTGAATTATAAGCCACCGTGTAAGCAGAATCAGGTTCCAGCAAACCTGTTAATTTTACACATCCCCACCCGCTTCCGTTGGCCTGCCGACACAAATAAAATGTATCAGTCGAAAAATCTATTGATGTAACTCCCGAATTATACACTTCTACATACCTCGCTTTATAATTATCTTTAGGATCAGCAACTTCCGAAATCAAAAGATAACTACCGGATGATGATGCTACATCTGTTGTAGTATCAAGGGTTGCAGGCACGTTACCATCGGTTTTGTAATCAATATCACTCCCCGAATTGGTATAAGGATAGATAGTAAAATAGTAAACGGTACTGTCAAGCAGGTTATTCCATGTATATGTTTCCACACCATGTAAAACATTCACTCTTCCCGAACTGTCCGAAAGATCTGTATCATCCGGTTGTGGAACCGTATCCACAGGCGGAGTAAATGTTCCGGAAGTATTGATCATCAGCAAAAACCCGTCTGCGGCTACAGAACCGTCATTATCGTTCCATGAGAGTTTAATGGAGCTTGCCGTAGCCGTATCCGATTGAAATGCCGAAACATGGTTCGACGGTTCTGGACGCACCGTATCTCCCCAAATCAAATCCACAAACTCAGGATGGTCAATATAGGGATTTCTGTTGTTTTGATAATTGTAATAGATAATATCATTCCGGTTTCTTTCCCAGTCGTCAACCGGATCGTTTTCGTGCCATTGCAACAAAGTTGAAAGTTTTCCGTACAGCGAGTCATAATTTGGAGCCGTATTTACCCAATCCACCACTTCAAGATCGGGCTCACCGCTGTCGCCTTCATAGCGTGTAGCCATATAAAATATCATACGGGCCACGTCGCCTTTCACCTCGTCGCGGGGTTCCCAAATATATGGTGCTGTATAGCACTGTGTGGGCCCTGACCCGTCAATGTATTGAGTTGTTCCCACGTCAAAATCACGGTTCGATTTGGAAGAATTAACCGAAGCATCGCAAGGCCTCAAATGGTGGAGGTCGGTTCCCGGAGGCGGAGTATCTCCGAAATTTCCATGAGACTTCGACCAGACATGTTCCCGGTTCCATTGTTCCGAACCATTACCAAATTCGGTTTTGAGATAAGTCCAGCCTGTGTATAAACAGACAACACGTGTTGTATCAATGGTATCCTGATCCGTTACCTTCAGCGCCTCTTTAACCGCAGTATAAGAAAGAGTTGTATGATTCTTTATAATATCGTGCAATTTTGCTTTTAACGAATCACCCGACAAACCTGAAGTTCCATCGTAATATCCCGCAGGAATCTGAGAATATGCAGGAAAAACAAAAACAACAGCAACAACCGTCAATAAATAAAATAATATTTTTTTCAAACCTTGCTTATTACCTAAAAGCAGAAAATCTCCTCCCTGCCAAATTTGGTGCAAATGTATCATTTTCTTTTTACTCAAAACCGGTAACTCCTTTTCTCATTTCAGGTTTGATTCCGAAACTGCCTGTTAATAATTCATACGATTGATTATCTTTACAGCTAATTATTTAAAATTAGTATAAAATAATTTGTCTGAATAGTATGTTCTCATAAGTTTATATTTTTACACTCGTGTTTGTTTAACAGTTAACAATAATGCCATGGTCGATTTAAAAACTACATATTTGGGACTTTCGTTGCGCAACCCGTTGATTGTCGGAAGTTCCGGGCTTACCAATTCCATTGAAAATCTCATTGAAATAGAAAAAAACGGGGCTGGTGCGGTTGTGTTAAAATCGCTTTTTGAAGAGCAAATTCACAATGCTGCCAGCCATACCATTATGGAAGATGAATATGCCAACCTATATCCTGAAGCAGAAGATTACATCAGGAATTACACCAAAGAGAATGACCTGGCTATATATCTTAATCTCATTAAGGAAGCAAAGGAAAAACTTACTGTTCCGGTTATTGCTTCCATCAACTGTATTACGTCGTCGGAATGGATAAGTTTTGCAAAAAAGGTGGAAAATGCCGGTGCCGATGCCATAGAGCTGAATGTGGCCGTGCTTCCCTCCGATCCCAATAAGACTTCCGCACAGATAGAGCAGGTCTATTTTGATGTGGCAACAAAAATCGTTAAAGAGGTAAAAATACCTGTTTCCATTAAACTAAGCTACTACTTTTCGGCACTGGCCAATACGCTGGTAAAACTCTCGTGGACTGATATTAAAGGGATTGTACTGTTCAACCGTTTTTACACACCCGATTTCGATATTGAATCGCTGGAAATAAAATCCTCCTTTGTATTCAGTTCGCCCGGCGAGCTGGGACTCAGCCTGCGCTGGGTTGCCATGCTTTCGCCCCACCTTCAGTGCGACGTGTCGGCTTCCACAGGCGTTCACACTTCCGATGCCTTTATCAAACAACTGCTGGCCGGCGCCACTACCGTTCAAATAGCATCGGTATTGTATAAAAAGGGATTCCGCGAAATAGGTATTATGCTCGAAGAGTTGGAAAACTGGATGATCAGGCATAATTATCAAACCATAGACGATTTCAGAGGTTTGTTGAGTGTTGAAAAAGCAGAAAATCCCGCAGCTTTTGAAAGGATTCAGTTTATGAAGCATTTCTCGGGAATTGATTAGAGGTATTGCGGTCGGGTTAATTAACATGTTTAAATTTCTTTTTTCAGGTATTGGGCAGTATAGCTCTCTTTAACTTTTATTATCTCTTCGGGTGTACCTTCGCATAGCAGCCTGCCACCCTTTTTACCGCCTTCGGGCCCTAAATCAATAATATGGTCGGCTACCTTAATCACCTCCATGTTGTGTTCGATAACGATGATGGTATTGCCGCGGTCAACCAGCTTGTTCAATACATCCAAAAGCACTTTTACATCTTCAAAATGAAGGCCGGTGGTAGGCTCATCCAGTATATAGAGCGTTTTTCCGGTGTCTTTCTTCGACAGCTCCAATGCCAGCTTTACCCGTTGCGCCTCACCCCCCGACAGCGTTGTGGACGACTGCCCCAGCCTGATATACCCCAGCCCCACATCCTGAATGGTTTTCAGTTTTTGTGCAATGGCCGGAATATTTTCAAAAAACTCAACCGCCTGATTGATGGTCATTTCCAGTACATCGTTAATGGATTTTCCCTTATACCTGATTTCAAGGGTTTCGCGGTTGTACCGCTTTCCCTGACAATCGTCGCAAACAACATATACATCGGGTAAAAAATTCATCTCTATGGTTTGCACCCCCGCGCCTTTACAGGTTTCGCAGCGCCCGCCCTTTACGTTAAACGAAAACCTGCCCGGTTTGTATCCACGTATTTTCGACTCGGGAAGCTGTCCGAAAAGCTTTCTGATCTCATCAAAAACTTTGGTATAGGTCGCCGGATTGGACCGGGGTGTCCGTCCTATGGGCGACTGATCTATCTCTATTACTTTATCTATATGCTCCAGCCCCGAAATGCTTTCGTAAGGCAAAGGCTCTTTAACGGAACGGTAAAAGTGTCGGCTGAGAACAGGGTACAGCGTTTCGTTAATAAGCGTTGATTTTCCGCTGCCCGACATTCCCGTAACACAGATAAACTTTCCAAGAGGAAATTTTACGTTGATATGCTGCAGGTTGTTTCCGCCTGCCCCTTTCAATACCAAATATTTTCCCGTCCCCTCCCTCCTTTTGGCGGGAACTTCAATTTTTTTTAACCCTTTCAGATAGGCAGCGGTTATGGTATTGGTTTTCAGCAGCTCTTCGGGCGTTCCCTGTCCTGTTATTTCGCCTCCGTGAACTCCTGCACCGGGCCCTATGTCAACCACATAATCCGCTGCCAGAATAGTGTCTTTGTCGTGCTCCACCACCAAAACGGAATTTCCGATATCTCTTAATCCCTTTAACGATTCTATCAGTTTGTGGTTGTCGTGCTGGTGCAGCCCTATGCTGGGTTCATCCAGAATATACAAAACACCGGTAAGCCTCGATCCTATTTGCGTGGCCAGCCTGATGCGTTGCGATTCGCCGCCCGAAAGGCTTTTGGCCGGACGGTTCAAATTGAGGTAATCAATCCCCACTTCCAGCATAAAATCGAGGCGGCTTCTTATCTCCCTCAACACCTCACGGGCAATGGCAAGCTGTTTTTCCGACAACCTCTCTTCCAAACCGGTCATCCACTCCTTCAACTCGCGCAAATCCATCTCGGCCAGTTCGGCAATATTTTTTCCGTCAATCAGAAAATAGAGTGCCTCCTTTTTCAACCTTTTTCCGCCGCATTCGGGACATTTCTTCTTGTTCATAAACGACGCGGCCCATTTCCGGGATGTTTTGGAAGCATTGGCCGAATCAAAATTCGAAATATAATTGATTACTCCTTCAAATTGCAGGCGATAGGTGGAAGTAATGCCGAGAAACTCTTTTTTTATCTCAACGGTTTCGTTTGTGCCGTTCAAAATAGCGTTTATGGCCTCTTCGGGAATATCTTTTACGGGGGTTTTCATGGTGAAGCCGTACTTGTGGCCTATGGCTTCTATCTGATTGAAAACCCATGTATTTTTGTATTCGCCCAGCGGGGCAATGCCTCCCCGCGCAATGCTTTTTGATTTGTCGGGAAAAATCTTGTCCAAATCCACCTCGCTGACTTCTCCCAGTCCGTTGCACACCGGACAGGAACCGTAGGGC
>JALVZH010000231.1 GCA_027022105.1 Bacteroidales bacterium
TTGACGAGATAAAAGAAAAAATGAAAAAAGCCGGATTTTCAAAAACCGACGTATGGTTTCAATACGGCCGGCCCGGGAAAATTTCATGGAAACTGAGCATGAAATATCCCATCATCATGTTAAACACCTCTTATCTGTTTTTTATCATTCTTCCGTTTTATTATCTCGTTACTTTTCCTTTTGCTCTGGTTTTAAACTATCTTGATGTACATTTGAAACACAAATCCGGCACAGGGCTTATTGCCAAAGCCTGGAAATAGTTTTCCTGAAAAGAATAAAACCTCTTTCCCCGATTTCAATTATTTTGTCTAACCCATAACTACTTAGATTTTTTGGTTTTATCTTTGCAGTAAATTAAAATCAATCCATAAAATTGTTAACTATGAAAAAGAAGATCATTTTACTGGCAGCCGGATTATTGTTCTTTGTATCAACAGCTGTTCAGGCACAGTTTGTAACCAAAAGCGGTCAAAAATCGAACAATCCGAAAACGCCTGTAACCGGAACCCTTGAGTCAGATATAGAAGCTTTTCACTTGCAAAAAGAAAAACTGAAGTCGGCGTTTTTAGCACAAAACCAGCCGGGAGTGGATGCTGCACGGCAGGCACTTTTAAATCTGGCACGAGAAGAGATTCAGCGTACTTCGGGAACCCTCAGAGCTTTGAAATCGGGTAAACTGACAAAAAATCCCAATACCGGCAAGGAATTTAACAGAAAAATAGAGGTTCAGGTTCTTACAAACAGACTAAACCGCGAGAAGTACCTGTTAAAAAATATGCAAACTTTTAATCCCGATAATGTGACGGAACCACGTGGTTTCTCCTCAATACTCAGCAACCTGGATGAGTTTGAAAGATTGATGAAAGCCAATTTGAAATATGAAAAGAAACAGGCTCCTGCAGGAAATACTACCGGCAATAACGGTACATCCACAATAAAACACGAATACACAGGCGGCGGAACCATGATATCATCACACAACAATACGCCGCAAAAGCCCAAATCGGGACACAAAAAACACAGCGACGATTTTTACAAACAAAACGAACAAAGGCAGATTGACGCACTGAACCGGATGACAGGCAAAAGAAAGCAACATGCAAAAACACTTTTGTCGGATTTTAACACCGCTCTGAAAAAAGGAAACCACCAAAAATCCTCAATCATCATCTCCGAAGCAACCTCTTTGGTTTACAGCGATATGCGTGCCAATAAAAAGTTTCTTAAAAGAGCAAAATCGTTTAGAGTTATCAGCATTAACAAAGAAGCATTGGATAATTTGGTAAAAAAAGAGGCCGCCATGGAAAAAGAGCTGAAAAGCATTAAAACCAAAAATATGCAGGATATAAAGGCCGGTTCCGAAAAGTTTAAAAGAATTATGAACCAATTTATCAATTTGGAAAACGGATTACAATAAAAACACCTCCATACCAATAAAAAAATCCGGCTTATTGTCCGGATTTTTTTATTTCTCATCATACCGGAAAAAGCTGAAATTGACTTTCCCGTATTTTCTGTGATCGGAAAACCGGGGATGATTTGAAAAATCAATGTGTTTGGGATGCTCTATTATCAGGTAACCGCCCGGTTTCAGCAATCCGTGTTCAAAAACCTTTTTGCTTATGGTTTCGATTCCCTCCATATCATACGGCGGATCGGCAAAGATGATATCGAAAACAGCCCTTGTGTTTTCCAAAAACCGGAATACATCCGAACGCATAGCCGATAACTCTTTCATTTCCAGTTGACGTGCCGCATCGCGTATCCACGAAACACACCTTTGGTTGTTGTCAACAGCCGTTACACTTGCACTTCCGCGCGATACAAATTCCAACGAAATGGCACCCGTTCCGGCAAAAAGGTCAAGTACATTCAGACCGTCGAAATCAATTTTATTGTTCAAAATATTAAACAGACTCTCCTTGGCCATGTCGGTGGTAGGCCTTACGGGGAGGTTTTTGGGCGGGCGCAATATTCTCCGGTTGTATTTACCGCTTATAATTCGCATTGCAAAACATTATAAAGCACGTAGTTGGAATGATGAACAACATTATCGAGAACATAGGAATAGAGAAAATTATCGTTCTGTTCAATGAACCGGCTGTTTTTGATGTATTGGTAAATCATCTCGTACTCTTCGGTGCTTTTGTCAATTTTACCCATTATAATAAGGTTTACCTCCTGAGGATTCAGCTCCAGTTGCTCTATGGCGGCAAGCAAAAAATAGATAAAATCTTCCTTTGTCTTATACGAAAAGGTGTTGCTGTAAAACAGTTTGTTGCCTTTAAAGCGCACCAAATCAAACAAACCGTTCCTGACATTTAAAAACAGGTCGTTACTTGTTATCCTGTTTTTGTAATGGATGGTCAGCGATTCGATGAGTGCGCTAACCGTATGATGCAGTTTGGCATGAGGCCAAAAAT
This sequence comes from Bacteroidales bacterium, assembly GCA_027022105.1. Taxonomy (GTDB): domain Bacteria; phylum Bacteroidota; class Bacteroidia; order Bacteroidales; family F082; genus Sulfidibacterium. Next base: position 2,424 of record JALVZH010000231.1, read on the forward strand.
CCTTAACCTTTTCGGCAACCGGATTGGGCAGGTAAAATACATTTGCTGCACCGGTATTTTTAAGTATGTCGAATAAAATCCGGTTGTTCTCCTGAAACGGCTGATTGTAACCCAAATAAAGGCTTTTATCTTTTTCGTTAAAAAGAGGCAGCGGTACCAACGTATTGAAATTGTTTTGATACAACAGATGTACTTCGCCAAAAGGATACCCGAACCAGTTGTGATGGTTCAATATTCTGTCGAATACCAAAGGCAGTTCCTCCTGTTTCAGTCCGTCGTCAAAACGGTACGATTCATAAACGATAAATTTATTTTTATCGGGGTTATAAACAACAAAATCAAGGCCATGCAACCCAAGCTGCATGGCCATTTTGTAAGTTCGTATCTGAGAATCTTTAAACGATCGGTCTATATTACTGATATGTGGCTTAAGGTCGGCTGCCATATCAACACCTTTTTATTCCCAGTTGCCATCCGTAGAGGCCTCGGTCATAGAGCCGACTTTCAAACCGGGATACCTGTCAATGTCTTTTTTCGACTGGATAAGATTCCTGATGGTTTGCTCGTCCATTCCGTACAGGAAAGCTTCGTAAGGAGCCTTGGCTTCAAATACATTTACCTTAACACCTCCTTTGGTAATTACCCCCGCATGAAGTTCAAATTCCTGATTATTGGAGAAAGGAATCAGATTAATATGATGATAATCAAAGTCCTTACGTTTCCCAAACAATGAATCGGCAACACGAACATATCCCAGCGTATCGTTTATGGTTCTTGTAAAGGTTGTGTCTGTCGGGTCGGGAACCATTTTTACAACAGGTATCTCTGCCGAATCCATAAAATGGATCAGGGTATCGAACGAGCCGGTGTATTTCTGGTTCAACTGTTTGTACAACAGTTCGGCATTACGGATGTCTTTAAGGTATTGGATAACAACTTTTTCCCGATGGTTTTTCTCCTTGTTAAAACGCACCGGTTCCATAATGCTGTCGTAAATTAACCACCCTAAAACTACGATAACGATAAATAAAACGATTTGAAGAATTGTTCTTTTCATGATATATTTCATTTAAAAACACAAAAGTATTATTTTTTTAATTTGATAGCCTATTATCTCCCTTTAAATTCACAATTTTAATTAACAAAGTTGTCTTATTTTTTTGCTGCTCTGTTTGTTGCCGGCAAATGTAGTGATAATTTAACGTAATCGGGTACATCATCAAGAAGGACAAAAGTTCTGTTCAGATAATCCATTTTAATGCAATAATGTTTGTATCCGTTGCTTACAATCAGCAATGCGGCACCTATTCCCAGATTATATGCGGCAATTTGTTCTATGGTTGCATTATTTAGTTGTACCGAAGGGGCTTTAAACTCCAATAAAACGACGGGATCACCTTTTTTATTGTAAATCAATGCATCAAACCTGCGTAAGCGTCCGTTTACTTTTATTCCTTTTTCCACGGCAATCAAACCCGGCGGATAGTTTTTATCCACAACCATCCAGGTAAGAAACCGCTGCCTCACCCGCTCTTCGGGAGTTAATGCCACCCATTGTTTTCTGAAAGGATCGTAAATCTCATCCCTGTCGTTTTCCTGTTTCCGTATTTTTAAAGGATATTCGGGTAAATTCATCAGTATGTCCGTTGCAAAAAAGTTGTTTTTAAAAGAAGCAAATGTAATCAATCTTTTTTCTAAAAAATCCTTTACTTTTGCCGTTAAAAGTTCTTATGAAAACAAAAGACGAGATAGTAAAAGACTGGTTGCCGAGATATACGGGAATGGAGTTGGATGAATTTGGTAAATACATTCTGCTTACCAATTTCAATCAATACATGGAGCTCTTTGCCAAATGGAACAATTGTGAAATAAAAGGAAAAGGAAGGCCCATGCAGGCTGCCTCTTCGCACAATATTACCATGATTAATTTCGGAATAGGCAGTTCCAATGCTGCCACCATTATGGACCTGCTCAGTGCCATAAAACCGGAAGCCGCATTGTTTCTCGGTAAATGCGGCGGACTTAAAAAGAAAAACAATGTGGGCGACCTGATACTTCCCATTGCCGCCATCAGGGGCGACGGTACATCAAACGACTATTTTCCCTCCAAAGTTCCGGCACTTCCGGCATTTAGCCTGCAAAAAGCCATTTCAACCACTATAAGGGAAGAACATAAAGACTACTGGACAGGCACCGTTTATACCACAAACCGCAGGGTTTGGGAGCACGACAACAAATTCAAAAAGCTTCTTAAAAAAACCAGAAGCATGGCCATCGATATGGAAACCGCAACAATATTTATGGTAGGTTTTGCAAATAAAATACCCACCGGAGCCCTGTTGCTGGTTACCGATCAACCCATGATTCCCGAAGGCGTAAAAACCTCGGAAAGCGATAAAAAAGTAAATGAAGCTTTTGTGGAATCGCATGTGAGAATAGGAATAAAATCGTTAGAACAACTGATAAACAAAGGGTTAACCGTTAAACATCTAAGGTTTTAATATTGAATTACAACGAGATATTAGGTGATCTGAAGAAGAAAATCTATGCTCCCGTCTATTTTTTTCAGGGAGAGGAACCTTTCTTTATCGATCAGTTGGTAAAATACATGGAAGACAACATCCTTGACGAAACGGCCAGGGATTTCGATTTATTAATTGCATACGGCAGGGATGTTGTCCCGGCCGATTTGGTGCTGTCAGCACGCGCTTTTCCCATGATGGGGGGGTATCGCCTGATAATTGTTAAAGAGGCTCAGGATATCCGTAAATGGGAACCCATAGAAGAGTATGTAAAATCGCCTTCACTAAGCACCATTCTGGTTTTTAGTCACAAACACAAAAAACTCGATAAACGGAAATCTTTATACAAACTTCTGAACAAAAGCGAGGATGTTGTACTGTTTGAATCGAACAAACTTTACGACAATCAAATTCCGGGATGGATTGAATCGTGGGTAAAACAGCAGGGGTTTCTTATTGATCAGAAAGCCGTTTTGCTTCTGGCCGATCACCTTGGAAACGACCTTGGAAGAATAGCCAACGAATTACAAAAGCTAAGTATCATTCTGAAACCCGGCGAAAAAATAACCGCTGATCATATCGAAAAAAACATTGGTATTAATAAGGATTTCAACATTTTTGAATTGACCAAAGCCATAGGGAAAAAGGATATTGCGAAATCGTTGCAAATAATAGATTATTTTGAAAAAGACCCTAAAGATAATCCCTTACAAATGGTTGTTCCCATGCTGTATAACTATTTTATCAAAATATTGCTTATTCACAAAAACAGAGGTTTGAACAAGTTTAAGATGGCAGGATTAATCGGTGTTCCGCCCTCATTTACAGAGGAATACATTACAGCTTCAAGATATTTTCCGTTGCGGTCGATTCCGGCCATTATATCCGAAATTAAAAACCTCGATCTTAAAACAAAAGGGGTGCTCTCGGTCAATTCGTCCGATTACGGACCGTTAAAAGAATTTATTATTAAGGTGTGTTCCTGATTCCGGTTAAAATCGCTCTTTAATTTTATCGGCAACACGAAAGGCATTCGCATAAATGGTCCAGGTGTAAGGAACACTGCCTCCGGTGGGCATAAAAGAGCCGTCCGAAACATAAAGGTTATCCACATCGTGTACTTTGCAGTTTTTATCGAGAACCGATGTTGCCGGATTATTTCCGAAACGGCAACCTCCCGCCTGCAGGTTTGGCGGCGGATTCCCGCTAATTGACGAACCGACATCATGCGCACCCATCTGTTTTAGAATGTTTTCCGCTTTTTGCGCCAGATACTTTCCCACCTTTATATCATGCTCGTGATTATCAATTCTGACTTTTGCAACCGGAACACCCCAAATATCTTTCTCTTTTTTATCTAATGTTACAAAACAATTATCCGTCGGCAACCAGTCGTTAAATACCTCGAAAGTCAGCTTTTTTCTTTTTGTAAAATAGTGGTGCAGTTTTTTCTTAAAAGCCGATCCGTACAGCAAATGTCCGTCGTCATCCCACTTCTGTCTTATTGCTTTCCCGATACCGTTAGCATGTTCAAACAGGAAATCAACGCTTCCCCCTTTCACAGGTTTTCCAAAAGCAGGATCGTCTATTTCGTACCATTGTTGCATTGAGCGATTCACAAAAACACCCGGCTGCATCAACTTTTGGAATTCTTCTTCGGAAAAATCCTCTTTATGAAAATAACCGTATCCCACACCTCCGGCCGAAAAAAGAAGGTTTTTTCCCACCTGCCCTGAATTGTTTCCCAAACCGTATGGGAACTCCTTGTTTTTACTAAGCAACAACAACCGTGAAGATTCAATTGCCTGTGCAGCAACAACAAACAAACAGGCTTCAATTTTAACTACTTTCTTGTCACTATCGTGATAATATGCCCTGACAACTTTATTTTTTCCGTTGGTTTCCAGAAAAAACACTTTGGCATAAGGAATAACTTTACAGTTTCCCGTTTCAATGGCTCTGTTAAGCAAAGCTGCACGGGAACTTCCTTTTGCATCGGACGAACATCCGTAACTGCCGCAGAAATTTGAATAAACACAGGCATTTCGCTTCTCTTTCGGACGTGACAAAATCCCTCTTGGCAATGGAATTACCTCATACCCAATACTCTCTGCTGCCTTATCAATCCAAGAACTGATTATGTTTTCGGCGAGCGGCGGATATGGAAAATTATCAGTTGATCTCGGTTCAAGAAACTTATGATTTACCACCCTGCCCGACACACCAATTTCCTGCTCCACCTTTGTATAATAAGGCTCCATATCATCATAGGATACCGGCCAGTCAACAATATTTGCACCTTTTATGGGGCCATATTCCGATAAGAGTCTGAAATCATTGGGCTTTTGACGATGAAAATAGGCGCTCATAAAATTTGACGACCCTCCCACCACATTTCCGTTCCATAAATTGATTCCGCCGTGCCTGTTGCTTTTGGAAACATACTCGTTTTCATTATTTTTCCATTCGATTACCTGCGGCTCATCCAACAAGCGGGGTGTGTAAACATCACGCCGGCTGCTTACAATCTCATCTTTATTAAATTGAGCAGTTTTTATCAGGGGGCCTTTTTCCAACACCACTACCGAACGGCCTGCCCGTGCCAGTTCAAAGGCTACCGGTCCGGCACCTGCTCCGCTGCCTATAATACAAACGTCATATTTTCTGCTCATTGCCTTTTTTCAGGGTTTCAAAGATTTCAGGATACAAAAGCCCGGGAACAGGTCGCGGATATCCGGGGTAATGCGACAACCATTTCCATCCTTTGCCTTCGGGATTGCCACCGTATTGCGGGTCGGACAGCAGTGCTTCAAGAATATAATTCATCATAATGGAAAGCCAACTCTCTCCCCAACCGGTTTGCGATACTTTTTCTATAAGTTTTATCTTTTCTTCTCCGGTCAATTGAAGAAAATTTTTCTTGTAATGTTCACTGGACGATTCGTCAATCCAATTGAATCCTTTTAAAATATAATTTCTGTCTTCAGAATCCATTCTCTCGTCCGATAATACCCATTCAAGATAACGGTCGGCATGTATCTCCATGGCACCGGGGCCAAAACCGTCATCCGGAAAAAGTATTTGCTGAATAATTCGAACCATTTCGAACCGGTGGCCGGTAAAAACAGCATGTTTGTTTTCCGAAATCCGGTTACATGCCCATGAAAACGGTATCCGGGAAAGGACTCCGATAGCCATAAATTGTTTCAGTACAGCTCTTCTCGTAACCAAATGACCGGAATCGTAATTCATTAAAAAGTGATTGTCTGGAAAAATTATTTTAAAATAAAAAAGGCGCCTCAGCGCCTGATTCTTTTCGCGATTTCTTAATTATTCGCTACCGCATTTACCTTGTCCGCATTTCATTTCGGTTTCTTTCTTTTTTTTCTCCTGCACATCGGATTTTTTGTCGGTTTTCTTTTCCACCTTGGTATCTTTTGTACCGCATTTACCTTCACCACACTTCATGCTTTCCGATTTTTCGGTTTT
>JALVZH010000232.1:0-1550 GCA_027022105.1 Bacteroidales bacterium
GCTCTACATCGGTTACGCGCTGTTCTTCTTTACGGTTTATTTTTCCGTTTTTCGTCTGCCCTTTCGGGGAAACTACGGAACATTTATTTTGATGACCCTGATTTTTTTAATTACCGTAACCTACATTAGTGTTTTTGTGGGTACTTTGTTCGAACGAAAAATCATTGCCTTGCAGTTTTTGGTTTTTACGTCGTATCCGATCTTTTTGCTGTCGGGATTCAGTTGGCCGGTTAGCGCCATGCCCGAGGCTTTACAATGGTTTGCGCAGCTTTTACCGACCACACCGTATTTGCAGGCTATGACACGAATTACCTACATGGGCGCAGGATTGGAAGAAGTTTTGCCGGAATTGTGGCATTTGGTCGGATTGGGGGTGCTGGGACTTATTTTGACCCGTTTGCGGATAAAGCATTATTTGAATGCCACGATAGATGCAGGGCTTGGTTCGCCGGTGTTCAGAATGATTCGGGGTTCATCTGACTGATTGCTATCAGTCAGATGACCGGCGGTTTGGGACTGATAGCTATCAGTCCCAAACTGTAAAAACCGGCAGGATGAAATTCTCCTTTTGAAACATCAAAACATCAGTTTACAAATATAAACCGCCGTCAGCAATCCGGCCGTATCGGCAATTAAACCAGCAGGCAGGGCGTAACGTGTTTTGCGGATATTCACCGCGCCGAAATAAACGGCCACCACGTAAAACGTTGTTTCCGTACTTCCAAACATGGTAGAAGCGATAAAACCGTACAGAGAATCCACTCCGTAATGTTTCATAATTTCAGTCATCACCCCGATCGAGCCGCTGCCCGACAAAGGACGCATAAAAGCCATGGGTAAAACAGCGCTGGGAATGCCGATTTTCTCGGTAACCGATCCGAGAATATTGGTTAAAAAATCAAGCGCACCGCAGGCCCGAAACATGGCAATGGCAACCAACATGGCAACCAAAAATGGGATAATTTTAACGGCAACCGCAAATCCCTCTTTTGCGCCTTCTACAAATTCTTCATATACTCTTACTTTTTTATAATAACCGTAGCCGATAAATCCGCCGAAAATAGCCGGAATGGCCAGAATGGAAAGCCAATTTATGATTATTTTAATCATCGATCATTTTCCCCTTCTTTTTTTCGTACCATTGAATAAGTTTCACTGTGGTAATACCAACAAGTGTAGCCATACTTGCGGCAATAATGGAAGGAATAACAATTTTTTGAGGATTGGCCGAACCCAAAGAAGCGCGAATGGCAATTGCCGTTGCAGGCACCAATGTAATCGCACTCGTATTGATAACCAGAAACGTGATCATATCATCCGTGGCGACACCCTTTTTGGGGTTAAGTTTATTGAGCTCCTCCATTGCTTTTAACCCCAAAGGTGTAGCCGCATTGTTAAGGCCCAGCATATTCGCTGCAATATTCATAATCATGGCGCCGATTGCCGGATGATCTTCTGGAATACTCGGGAAAAGACGTTTGGTAATTGGCCGAACTAACTTGGAAATAATTTCAATCATACCGGCCTTTTCCGCAACACGCATAACACCA
>JALVZH010000232.1:1560-2561 GCA_027022105.1 Bacteroidales bacterium
TTTTTATCTTTACATAAATTTCGTACCTGTTTTTGCACCTTTTGTACACCCGGTGTCGACGGACGAATCATTTCATGGTAAACATCGTTCACTCCGGCAATAATGATGCTTAAAAAAATCATCCATGCCCAAATGTGGTTTAGCATTGATCCTCCTTTTTCCTTAATTTGGCTTGATTTTTTATTTAATAATTGATATAATTACCAAAGCTGATGTTAGTTATTTTTCATATTTAGTTCAAGTAGTTTTTAATCTTAAAATACGTCCTTAGTTTTTTCGCATTCCGAATGCGGTGACTATAATCACATATAATTTTAATGAATTAATGATATTGATTTCTGTAAAATAAAACGACACGGATATGTGGCATGGGCAAGGGAAAGAAAAAATTTAAATTTAACAGGATGTTCGGCCTAAGTCTGACAGACCGGTTAGATGGCACCTATTATTTCATTTTTATTTTAGTTGCCCTGCTCACCGCCCTTATTATCTTACGCTTAGCCACCTTGAATTACAGCAAGTATAAACAAAAAGCAGAAAATGAAATCCGTTTTAAATACAAAGAGTTTATTTCACAACTAATTGTTAATGAAGTAAAAACCGTCGAACCGGGCATTAAAAATATTCACCAAATTGTAATGCCCCCGCCATTAACCATAGAGCATAATCGTTTGCCGGTTACTGTCGTTCCGGAATCCCAATTAAAACAACAAAGAGAGCAATTAGCCAACCGTATCCGCAAAGAGCAATCGCTTTTAAGGCGAACAAAATTGATTGGCAAGCAGGGAACCGGGACAGGTATTGCTTCGGAATTACCTGCAGGTTTGTCAAGCTTTCCTGCAGATGATGAGTCCTTTGATCCGAATGCAGTGGCCATGGCCGATGCAAAAGAAGCCATGCAAAAAATTAAAGCCAGAGCCCGACCGGTTAATCCTGTTTATCAGGCAGAAACCACCCAGGTAACGAATTTTGATGCAGGGGATATTACTTCCGGCGATGTC
>JALVZH010000233.1 GCA_027022105.1 Bacteroidales bacterium
TGTGTGGTTACCCAGGTACGCACAATAGAAAAGGACGGTTATTCGGCCATTCAGCTGGCTTTCGACGACAAGTCGGAAAAACACACCAACAAACCGATGAAAGGGCACTTTGCAAAAGCTAATACAACACCCAAAAGAATTTTACGCGAATTTACCAGATTTGAAGAACAGAAGAAATTCGGTGAAGTTGTTACCGTTGAAGTTTTTAACGAAGGCGAATTTGTTGATGTGGTAGGAACTTCAAAAGGTAAAGGTTTTCAGGGTGTTGTAAAACGTCATAATTTCAGGGGTGTTAACGATGCAACCCACGGCCAGCACAACCGTATGCGTGCTCCCGGTTCCATCGGAGCTTCATCCTATCCTTCAAGGGTATTCAAAGGAATGCGTATGGCAGGCCGTACCGGTGGCAACCGTGTAAAAATGATCAACCTTAAGGTGATGAAAATAGTTCCTGAAAAGAATTTATTGGTTGTTAAAGGATCGGTTCCCGGTCCTAATAATTCATATGTAATTGTTGAGAGATGGAGTTAGCAGTAAAAAACATTAAAGGCGAAGACACCGGACGTAAAGTGGTGCTTAACGATGAGATTTTCGGCATTGAACCGAACGATCATGTTATCTACCTGGATGCTAAACAGTACATGGCTAACCGACGTCAGGGAACGCACGATTCGAGAGAGAGAAGTGATGTTTCGGGAAGTACCCGTAAAATCAAAAGACAAAAGGGTACCGGTACCGCACGTGCCGGTGATATCAAAAACCCCTTGTTCAGAGGCGGTGGCCGTGTTTTCGGACCTCATCCCCGCGATTACCACTTCAAACTGAATAAGAAGGTGAAACGTTTGGCTCGTAAATCGGCACTTAGCTATAAAGCAAAAGACGGTCAGATTGTTGTTGTGGAAGATTTTTCCATGGAGCAGCCCAAGACCAAAGATTTTGTACAGATTCTGAAAAATCTCGGATTGGAGAATTCCAAAAATCTGATTCTCATCCCCGAATCCGACGGAAATCTTTATCTGTCGGCAAGAAATCTGCAAAACGTTAAAGTACGTCGTGCCGAACTGATTAATACTTATGAGATTTTGGAAGCCAAAACACTGGTGTTTTTTGAAAAATCGGTGGAAAAGGTTGAACAACTGTTTACTAACAAATAAAACAGAGGAACGATGGGTGTAATAAAAAAACCGGTAATTACCGAAAAAATGACCGCCAAGGGCGAAAGCCTCAACCAGTTCGGATTTATTGTTGACAAACGTGCCAACAAAATCCAGATTAAGAACGAAGTTGAGGAACTTTACAATGTTCAGGTGGTATCGGTAAATACCATGAATTATTCAGGCAAGTTGAAATCGAGATATACCAAATCGGGTATTATTTCCGGCAGGACCAATGCCTATAAGAAGGCTATTGTAACATTAGCCAAAGGAGAAACTATTGATTTTTTTAGCAATATCTAGAAAAAATGGCTTTAAAGAAATACAAACCGACAACACCGGGTCAGCGTTTTAAAATTATAAGCGCTTTTGACGATATTACTACCGGCAAACCCGAAAAGAGTTTGCTGGCAAAGAAGAAAAGCTCGGGTGGAAGAAACAATCAGGGAAAAATGACGGTTCGCAATATCGGCGGCGGTCATAAACAAAAATATAGAATCATCGACTTCAAACGCGATAAAGAGGGAGTACCTGCTGTTGTAAAAAGCATTGAGTACGACCCCAACAGAACAGCACGTATTGCTTTGGTATCGTATGCCGATGGTGAAAAACGTTACATTATTGCTCCTCAGGGGTTGAAAGTGGGACAGCAAATTATTTCCGGCAAAGGTGTTTCGCCTGATGTGGGAAATGCAATGTATCTGAGCGAAGTTCCGTTCGGTACCGTATTGCACAATATTGAGTTGCGTCCCGGACAAGGTGCCAAAATGGCCCGTAGCGCCGGTTCTTATGCCCAGCTAATGACCCGTGAAGGAAAATATGCCATTCTGCGTCTGCCTTCGGGCGAAACCAGAATGCTGTTGCAAACATGTAAAGCTACCGTGGGTATCGTTTCCAACGGCGACCACAGCCTCGAAAAATCGGGCAAAGCAGGTCGCAGCCGTTGGTTAGGTCGTCGTCCGCGTGTTCGTGGTGTTGCCATGAACCCCGTAGATCACCCCATGGGTGGTGGCGAAGGCCGTGCGTCGGGCGGACATCCCCGTTCAAGAAAGGGATTGCCGGCCAAAGGTTACAAAACCCGTGCTAAGAAAAAAGCTTCCAACAAATACATTGTTGAAAAGAGAAAGTAAGTTATTGATTAAATACAGATAATGATATGAGCCGTTCATTAAAAAAAGGACCATACATCGATTACAAACTGGAAAGAAAAGTGCTGGCTAACGTAGAGTCGGGAAAAAAGACCGTGATCAAAACCTGGTCGAGAGCTTCGATGATTTCGCCCGATTTTGTAGGCCAAACCATTGCGGTTCACAACGGAAACAAGTTTATACCCGTTTATATTACCGAAAATATGGTAGGGCATAAACTGGGAGAATTTGCTCCTACCCGTCTGTTCAGAGGTCATGCCGGTAAAAAGGATAAAGGTAAAAAATAACGCAAAGCATAGCAAAAATGGGATCTAGAAAACATATCGCTGCGGAAAAACGCAAAGAAGAACGAAAAACACAGTATGTTGCCAGGCTGCGCAACGTGCCTACATCACCACGCAAAATGCGTCTGGTTGCCGACCTGGTTCGGGGTATGGATGTAGAGCAGGCACTTAATGTTTTGCAGCACCTGCAAAAAGAAAATGCAAAATATGTTTATCAGCTTCTGCGTTCGGCTATTGCCAACTGGGAAGTGAAAAACGAAGGCGCACGTATTGAGGATAACGAACTCTACATTAAAGAAATTTTTGTGGACGGCGGACGAATGTTGAAACGTATTCAACCCGCACCGCAGGGACGTGCTCATCGTATCAGAAAGCGCTCAAACCATGTTACACTGATACTCGGTAACCGTGTTCAGGAGATGGGCGAATTAGTAACTGATGAACAGGAAACAAATACATCTAACGAATAAAAAATAGATTAATGGGACAAAAAACTAATCCAATAGGACTCAGATTAGGAATCGTCAAAGGATGGGATTCGTATTGGTATGGTGGTAAAAATTTCGCCGACAAACTGGTGGAAGACCAATCCATAAGAAAATATCTCAATGCCCGTTTGGCAAAAGCAGGTATCTCTAAGGTTGCCATTGAGCGTACCTTAAAGATGGTTACGGTTACCATTTTTACCGCTCGCCCGGGAATCATTATCGGAAAAGGCGGTTCTGAAGTGGACAAACTGAAGGAAGAGTTAAAAAAACTTACCAAAAAAGAGGTTCAGATAAATATTTCGGAAATCAAACGTCCTGAGTTGGATGCCCGCATTGTTGCCACAAACATTGCCAGTCAGATTGAAGGACGCGTTTCTTTCCGTCGCGCCATTAAAACTGCCATTGCTTCCAGTATGCGACTTGGTGCCCAGGGTATCAAAGTGGTTATCTCAGGTCGTGTGGGCGGTGCCGAAATGGCCCGTAGCGAAATGTATAAAGAGGGACGTATTCCGTTGCATACACTTCGTGCCGACATCGATTATCACCTTACCGAAGCACATACCACTTATGGTCGTATTGGTATTAAAGTATGGATATTCAAAGGTGAAATTTACGGCAAACCCGAGTTGGTAGGCGTACATCACGGCAACAAAGGACACAAAGGCGGATCGGCACGTGACGGACGTCGCAGAAGAAGATAAGAGAAGATAGTTTATACATTATAAAGGTACAAAACGATGTTACAACCTAAAAAAACAAAGTTCAGGAAACAGCAGAAAGGCCGGATGAAAGGGAACTCCCAAAGGGGACATCAACTGGCATTCGGAAGCTTCGGTATTAAAACGCTGGAGCAGGCCTGGATAACATCACGACAGATAGAAGCTGCCCGTCAGGCAGTAACCCGTAAGATGAAACGTGAAGGACAAATATGGATTCGCATTTTTCCCGATAAACCCGTAACAAAAAAACCTGCCGAGGTACGTATGGGTAAAGGTAAAGGTGCTCCCGAATACTTTGTTGCCCGTGTTACTCCCGGCAGAATTCTTTTTGAAGCCGAAGGCGTTCCGTTGCACATTGCAAAAGAAGCCTTGCGTTTGGCCGCTCAAAAACTGCCTGTAAAAACGAAATTTATTGTAAGACGCGATTACATCGAAAATTAATTGAAAAATGAAACAGGAAGTTATTAAAGAAATGAGTACGGCTGATCTGGTTGACAGATTGGAAGAAGAACAAAAACTTCTGACCAAAATGAAAATGAATCATGCCGTGTCGCCATTGGACAATCCTCATAAAATTACTGAGACAAAACGTACAATTGCCCGGATGAAAACGGAACTTAGAAGAAGAGAATTAGAGGAACAAAATAATAAGTAAGCACGACAATGGAAAAGAGAAATCTTAGAAAAGAAAGAACAGGGCTGGTCGTTAGTAACAAAATGGACAAATCGATTACCGTTCAAATCGAACGTAAATTCCGTCACCCCATCTATGGGAAATTTGTTAAAAAGACCAAGAAATTTATTGCCCACGACGAAAAAAACGAATGCAATATCGGTGATACCGTACGCATTATGGAAACACGTCCTCTGAGCAAGAGAAAAAATTGGAGATTAGTAGAAATAATAGAAAGAGCTAAATAACCATGGTACAACAGGAATCAAGACTTAAGGTGGCTGATAATAGCGGAGCCAAAGAGGTGCTGGTTATCAGAGTGTTGGGTGGAACAGGCAAACGTTATGCCCGTATTGGAGACCAAATTGTGGTAACCGTAAAAAGTGCCTTGCCTTCCGGTAACATAAAAAAAGGAACCGTATCGAAAGCAGTGGTTGTAAGAACCAAAAAAGAGGTCAGAAGAAACGATGGTTCGTACATCCGTTTCGATGATAATGCCTGCGTTTTGCTGAACGCCAGCGGCGAAATGATCGGTACCCGTATTTTTGGACCCGTTGCCAGGGAGCTTCGCGAAAAACAGTATATGAAAATCGTTTCATTGGCACCTGAAGTGCTTTAAAAAAGAAAGATTACTATTATGGCAAAGTTGCATATAAAAAAAGGAGACAACGTAATGGTGATTGCCGGTAACGACAAAGGTGCTTCGGGCCGCGTGCTTGAAGTAATTGTCGAAAAGCAAAAAGCCATTGTCGAAGGGGTAAACATGGTAAAAAAACATACCAAACCCAATGCTCAATATCCCGACGGAGGAATAATAAGCAAAGAAGCGCCTATCCATATTTCCAACCTGAAGGTGATTGACAAATCGGGTAACCCCACACGTATCGGAAGAAAGATAGACGAAAAAACAGGAAAATCAGTACGTTATTCAAAAAAATCAGGGGAGGTAATTAAGTAATGGAATATCAACCTAGATTACAAAAAGTATATAAAGAGGAGATCGTACCTGCGTTGATGAAAAAATTCAACTACAAAACTGTTATGCAGGTACCTAAGATCACTAAAATTGCTCTGAACCAGGGAATTAGTGCGGCACTTACCGACAAAAAACTCATTGAGGTAGGCGTTGCCGAGATGACTGCAATTACGGGACAAAAAGCTGTACCGACCATCTCCAAAAGAGACGTTTCGAACTTTAAACTGAGAAGAGGAAACCCCATTGGAGTAAGAGTAACTTTGCGTGGTGAGAAGATGTATGAATTTCTTGACAGGCTGGTTTCGGTAGCTTTGCCGCGTGTACGCGACTTCAGGGGAATCAACGACAAGGGATTCGACGGACGAGGAAATTACTCTTTCGGTGTACCCGAGCAGATCATCTTCCCGGAAATCGACATCGATAAGGTAAGTAAAATCAATGGTATGGATATTACCATTGTTACTACTGCCAATACCGATGAAGAAGCCTTTGCATTGCTTAAAGAATTTGGATTACCGTTTAAAAATCAAAAAAAGAATAACTAATGGCAAAAGAGTCGATGAAAGCGCGTGAGCGCAAAAGACAACGAATGGTTGAAAAATACGCCGAAAAACGTGCGGCTTTGAAAGCTGCCGGCGACTATGAAGGACTGCAAAAATTACCTAAAAATGCTTCGCCGGTCCGCTTGCATAACCGTTGTCAGATTACCGGTCGCCCGAAAGGATATATGCGGCAGTTTGGTATTTCACGTATTAACTTCAGGGAGATGGCGTTGAAAGGCCTGATTCCCGGTATTAAAAAAGCCAGTTGGTAGTAATAAGATAAAAATAATCAGAAGATGAATACCGATCCGATAGCAGACTATTTGACAAGAATTAGAAATGCCGTTGCAGCTCGCCACAGACTGGTCGAGATACCTGCATCGAACATGAAGAAAAACATTACAAAGATCCTTTTTGAAAAAGGGTATATCTTGAATTATAAATTTGAAGATGACAAAGGTCCTCAGGGAACAATAAAAATTGCCCTGAAATACCATCCGGTTACCAAAATGCCGGCCATTAACTCACTGGAGCGCGTAAGTACTCCCGGTTTGCGTAAATATGTAAACGCCAGGGAACTGCCTCGTGTAAAAAACGGCCTTGGTATTGCTATCCTGTCCACTTCCCAGGGAATTATTTCCGATAAGGAAGCCAGGAATCTGAACACCGGTGGTGAAGTAATTTGTTATGTAAGTTAATAAACAGGAGAAGAAGCTATGTCACGTATAGGAAAATTACCCATAACAATTCCGCAAGGTGTAGAAGTTAAGGTGTCCGACGATAATGTTGTAACAGTAAAAGGAAAACTGGGCGAACTGCATCAGAAACTGGACCCTGCCATTACGGTAGAAATTAAGGACGGTACCATTCAGCTCAACCGCGCCACCGAAAGTAAAGACCATAAATCGAAACACGGTTTGTACCGTTCGTTGCTCAATAATATGGTTATCGGCGTTTCTCAGGGTTTTACCACCGAGCAGGAATTTGTAGGAGTAGGTTATAAAGTGGAAGCCAAAGGACAGTTGCTCGATTTGTCGCTGGGCTACTCACACCACATTTATTTGGAACTGCCTCCTGAAATTAAAGCTGAAGCGGTATCGGAAAGAGGGAAAAATCCTCTGTTGAAGATGCAATCGGCAGACAAACAACTGCTGGGACAGGTGGCTGCCAAAATTCGCTCGCTGCGTAAACCCGAGCCTTACAAAGGTAAAGGTATTCGCTTCAAAGGTGAAGTACTTCGCAGAAAAGCCGGTAAAGCTGCTGAAAAGAAATAATAGAAAACTGATTTAATCGGGAAAAAAATAAAGAGATGGCAATAAAAAATAAAAAAGTCTTCAGAAGAAACAGGATTAAGATGCGTGTTCGGAAGCATATCTACGGCACTGCCGAGCGCCCAAGATTGACGGTTTTCAGAAGCAACAAGCAGATTTATGCTCAAATTATTAATGATGATGAGAACAAAACACTGGTTGCCGCTTCTTCACGCGAAAACGGTATAGAAGACAAAAAGGTAAACAAAATAGAACAAGCCAAACTGGTAGGTGCTTTGATAGCTGAAAAGGCAAAGAATGCCGGTATCGAATCGGTTGTTTTCGACCGTAACGGTTATTTATATCATGGTAGAATTAAATCGCTTGCTGAAGCAGCAAGAGAAGGCGGACTAAAATTTTAATAAGATATGTCAACTGCAAACGTAAAACGAGTTAAATCCAGCGAAATCGAATTCAAAGACAGGCTGGTAAGCATACAAAGAGTAACTAAAGTTACCAAAGGGGGACGTACATTCAGTTTCTCCGCCATTGTTGTTGTGGGTAACGAAAATGGTGTTGTAGGATATGGTCTTGGTAAGGCTAAAGAGGTAACATCGGCCATTGCCAAGGGTATCGACGATGCCAAAAAACATCTGATTCAGGTACCTGTTTTGAAAGGAACCATTCCCCACGAAGAGACAGGAAAATACAGTGGTGCACGGGTTTATATTCAACCTGCAGCTCCCGGTACGGGAGTTATTGCGGGTGGTGCCATGCGTGCAGTGCTTGAGAGTGTAGGTGTGAAAGATGTATTGGCAAAATCGAAAGGTTCGTCCAATCCCCACTCTGTGGTGAAGGCTACCATCGATGCATTGTCGAAACTGCGCGACCCCTACACAGTTGCCCAGGTTCGTGGTGTTGAATTAGATACTGTTTTTAACGGATAATAGGGAATTGAAAATGAAAAAATTAAGAATTAGTCAGGTACGCAGCGCCATCAACAGGCCAAAACGTCAGAAACTGACACTGAAAGCCCTCGGCTTGAGAAAGCTTCACCGCCCCAAAGAGGTGGAAGCCACTCCGGCTGTTTTGGGTATGATTGAAAAGGTAAAACATTTAGTTAAGGTTGAAGAAATTTAAAAGGAAACATAACAATGGATTTAAGTAGTCTTAAACCGGCAAAAGGTTCCGTAAA
>JALVZH010000234.1:0-1667 GCA_027022105.1 Bacteroidales bacterium
TCTTTACACACTGTATTGCTACCATTCTTAATTCTAATGTCTGATATCTGATATCTAACATAAAACATAATACATAAAACATAATACATCCAAACACTTGTCTGCCTTAGGCTGATTGCTCGTTTCCAATTAATTCTTAAATCAGTTTTTTTTAAAATATTCAATAAATCTCGACTTCTTTCAAATAAGCTTTTGTTTCGGGCCCTTTGTTAAACAAAAGGTCAATAATGGAGAGGTTGGGAATAAACGCGTGACGGTCGGAAAAAACCTGAATGTATTGTGGGAAAAAGGTTGCAACAGGAGGTTCTTTGGGTGACATACGATAACGTAGGTCGGTAAGGTTTTGGGGATTTTTTTCAAAGTGTCCGGTAAATGATAATTCAGGTTCTATGCCTATGATTTTGCAAATCAGTTTTGTCAGCTCCAGGTCGAAAGCGAACAGGTTGTGATGTTCACCGGTAAAAAAAGGTTTCAGCATGTCCTGATAATAAAGAAAATAGGGGGAAGCACTGTATGCAGCCTCTATGGCCCGCCAATGCCTCAGATACCATCGGTCGCTGTTAAGGATTTCTATTTCCGTAATTTTCGAATGGTTTCCCGAAGGTTTGTTAACCGGAATGGAAAGCCCCATTTTGCCCTTTTCCGAATAAATATGGCAGCGGTTGCGGTAGGTTTGTTTGGGATAGGTTTCATGTTTTTCGATGACAATATGATTGTTGAGCAGCAGGGCAAAATACTCTGCAGGAGGAAGATAGGCAACGGATAACAAAATCTTTCTTCCGCTCTTATTCATAACAACATTTCATTAAAAAAGGCCGTAAATTACAAAGAATTTACAGCCTTTTGTTTTTCTTTCCGGTACAAATTACTTTTGGTCTTTCTGATCTTTCAAAAGGACATCGTTAATGGCCTGAATCAAAGTTTCTTTGGGTAATGCGCCAACGGCCATTTGCGGTTGTCCGTCGCTGGGGCAGAAAAGCATGGAAGGAATGCTCCGGATACCGAAAGCGGCAGCCAGTTCCACCTCTTGTTCGGTGTTTACTTTGTAAATGTTGATTTTTCCTTCATACTCTTTGGCCAACTCTTCCAGAATAGGTGCAACTATTTTACACGGTTGGCACCAGTCAGCGTAGAAATCAATAATACAAGGCAGTTTGCCTTCAAATTTCCACTCTTTATTTTGTTCGTAATTAAAAACTTTTTCAAAAAAAGTTTGTTTTGTTAAATGTTCCATTTTACGTTTGATATAATTAATTTATAAATAGTGTTTTTAAATTATTTTTCTTCTTCCGTTTTATTGCCAAGAAGCTGTTCTTCAATTATTTTTACGTAGGTATCGTGGGGCAACAAACCTACCTGCATTACAGGTCTGCCTTTCATGGGTGAAAACAGAACCGAAGGGATGCTTCTTACCTGAAATACGGCGGCAAGTTTCCGCTCTTTGTCAACATTGATTTTGTAAATCTTGACTTTTCCTTTGTATTTTTTGGCCATCTCGTCCATAATGGGGGCAACCCTTTTGCAGGGACCGCACCAATCGGCGTAAAAATCGATAACACAGGGTTCGTCGCCCTCGTAAACCCACTCCTGGGGATGTTTCTCAAAGTTCCATACCTTTTCGAGAAAAGTTTCGTAAGTCAGATGTTCGGGTTTAACGTTATCGTTAT
>JALVZH010000234.1:1677-8372 GCA_027022105.1 Bacteroidales bacterium
CGTTATCATTTTGTTTCTCGTCGTCAGATCCGATAACGGTTTGGTGTTCCTGATTTCCCTTAATGTTGCTGCAGCTAATGGCGCTGAAACTAAAAACCAAAAGGGCGATAATTCCAATTTTTTTCATCATTTGTTATAAAAAATTTTAGTCGTTTAAAAAGCGGTGCAAAGATATGTAAAATTATTATAGCGCATAAATCACACTTATTTTTATTTTTGCAAAAAAATCCGGTTTCGGGTTTCAACATTTATACCGTTTTAAAATGTTAACGCAATTTGGCAGATAAAGAAAAAATATTGAAGGATTTGAAACGTTTTTCAACCCGATTTGAAAGCAATGAGTCATGTTTGAAATTTCTTGATGAATTGAAATGGCGGCACGGTTTTGTTTGCCCGAATTGTGGAAACATTAACTATTGCAAGGGGAAAGGTAAGCATTCCAGGCGCTGTACCAGGTGTAAAAAAGAGATATCACCTACGGCACATACGCTTTTTCACCGGTGCCGGATACCGCTCAATCAGGCTTTTAAAATTGTTTTTTTAACATGTAAATATCCTGACACATCGTCATACGAATTGAATGAACTTATTGGAATACGCAGGATGACCTGTTACCATTTCCAAAAAAGGGTAAGAAATTGCGACCAGTCGGCAACCGATAAGTATATTTTGGAAAAACTTGTAGAAACTACCGGATAATATAATTTGTGCCTGTTTGTAATAATTTTTTTTCATAGCAGGAAATTTCAAAACACAAATCTCAAATCCCAAATAAAATCCAGTAAACAAATCTTAAAACAGTATAACTTATGAAATTGAGATTTATAAGTTAGAGGCAAACACGTTTGAGATTTGTTTTTTGTCTTTTTAGATTATTCAGGTAGGGTAATATGACGTATTTAAATCGATTTTTTATTCCTTTAAAGGTGAAATCAGCTTAATCAGTCTCATAATATAATGTTTATCAATACTATATAAAATTTAACAAAAAATAATTAAATTTTTTTCTTTTCATGTTAAAATTCTTTGTTGTTTTGCGAGTGAATATTAACTAACTGTATCATGAAGACAAAACGACAAGAAGAAATAATAGAGCAGGCCATCAAAATCATTGATGAGAAAGGGATTCAGGGGCTGACAATTAAAAACCTGTCAAAGTCGATTGGGATTTCCGAACCTGCTATTTATCGTCATTTTGAGAGTAAAACAGAGATAGTCCTCTCAATTCTGGAAATTTTAAATGATGCTGCTTTCATGTTTGCCGGTATGATGGAAACATTGGAAGGAACCGCTATGGAAAAGATTCGTTTTTTACTTGATAGAATGGTTTCCTTGTTTTTAGAGAATCAGTCACTGGTTTCCGTGATTTTTGCAGAAGAAATTTTTAAAAATGAAACTGTTTTGAAAGAAAAAATAGTGAAAGTAATGAACAAAAATGAGGAAACGCTGGAACAAATCATTTTAAAAGGTCAGGAAAACGGTGATGTTAAGACCGGACTTAATTACCACAGTGTTGCACTAATTATTATGGGTTCGTTCCGTTTGCTTGTAAAACGGTGGCAAATAAGCGGTTTTAATTTCTCATTAAAGAAAGAAGCTGATAACCTTCTGAATACAATTGAACAGCTAATAGCAGTGGATAATTCCTGAAAATGTTTGGTGGTTCCATGTTGAAACCACCCTGAAAAAATTAAAATAACAGTAAATTGATTTATAAATGGAAAAAATTCTGATAAAAAACCTGAATAAACCGCTTCTGGTTTTTATATTAATTCTGGCGGTTACAGCGGTTTCGCTCCTGCCCATTAAAAAGAATGCCCGAATGGAGACCGACCTTGACAAATATATGCCTGAGGAGCATCCTGCATTTGTTTACAGCAACAAAGCTGAACAGTGGTTTGGTATTAAAGACGGGATAATTATTGCCGTGGAGAACAAAAAGGGTGTTTTTAATAAAGAGACACTTGAGACAGTGAAAAAACTGACGAAAGCCCTTGGTAAAATGCCCGAAATTGACAAAGATGATGTTACCTCACTATATACGGCGGATAACATTGTGGGTACCGAGGAGGGCATGGATGTAAAAAGATTTTACAAAAGGGTGCCCAAAACCGATGAGAAATTTCAACAAATAAAAAACAATGTTGAAAAAAATGAAATGATTTTCGGGCGGCTTGTTTCAAAAGATGAAACGGTAACCACCATTATTGCCGAAATTAAGGATGGTGTGTTCTCGCAAAAGTTTTATAGGGAAGTGCTCGATCTTGCAAAATCATATGACAGCGATAATATAAAAATACATGTAGCAGGCCGCCCCATTGTTGAGGGAACCATGGCATTGCTGGGTCCTGCCGACATGAAAAAAATGATTCCGATTGTTCTGATTGTCATTACTTTGGTGCTGTTTCTTACACTAAGAAGTTTTAAAAGTACACTCGTAACGCTGGCGGTGGTGTTCTTTTCCACCATTATCACCTTCGGGTTGATGACAGGACTGAACATTCCCATTTATGCCGTTTCCACCATGATGCCCGTAATGCTTATTGCCATAGGTGTTGCCGACGGAATTCACATGTACAACCACCTTGATTTTTACCGTCACGAACATCCAGACAGCAGCAAAAAAGAGGCTGTTACGGAGATGATAAAAAGTATGTGGAAACCGGTGGTAATGACCTCTGTTACAACAGCTGTCGGGTTTATTTCACTGTTAACCTCGCAGGTCTATCCCATTAAATATTTCGGGATATTTACCGCTTTCGGAGTTTTGGTAGCCATGGTGATGTCGCTTGTTTTTATTCCTTCGGCTATTATGCTCTTTGGCATGCCAAAACTTAAAAAACAGAAAGCGGAAAATGATTCAAAACATGCCATTGCCTATGGTTTTGCGGCATGGGTTCTTAAACACAAAAACGTATCCATAATTCTGACTGTGCTTATTGTGGCTGTATCGCTGGTTGGAATGCAAAAAATATGGATTAATTCAAGTTTTCTGGAAAAGTTTAATAAAGAGAGCGATATTGTCCAAACCGATAAGTTTATCAATGAGCATTTTGGAGGTACTACTACCTTAAACCTGATTTTGGATACCCATGGCAAGAAAGATGTATTCAAAAAGCCCGGAGTTTTGAAACTGGTGGACAGTTTGCAAAACAAAGTTGAAACCGATTTGGAGGTTGTGGGTAATTCTTTCTCGTTAGCCGATTACATTGACCGTATGAACAAGGTGATGAATGCCGACAAGGAAGAATTCAACCGTATCCCCGACAATCAAAACATGATTGCTCAGTATCTGCTGCTGTACGAAATGTCGGGCGACCCGGAAAATCTGACCAAAGTAGTGGATTATGATTATTCAAAGGCGAACGTTACTTTTCAGTTGAAAAGCGATAATTCAAAGGCAATTAATGCAGCCGTAAAAGACATTGAAAAGTTTAAACCGGCTTTTGAACGGTATGGTATCAATATGCGCTATGCCGGCAGCGGATACAAAGCAAAAGTATTTACCGACCTGATTCTTGAAGGGCAGATTTGGAGCCTGATAATGTCGCTGTTTATTGTGATAATACTGCTTGCACTTATGTTTAAAAGCATTAAAATCGGGCTTATCGGCTCTGTGCCTATCATTATTACGGCGCTTATCAGTTTCGGGGTTATGGGTTTTCTGAACATACCGCTCAACAGCACAACCGCCTTGTTGTCGAGCATTGCCATTGGTATCGGTATTGATTATGCGGTGCACTTTATTGAGCAATACAGAGTGAATTCGGCTCTTTATACCGACCGTATCAAAATAGCGCAGGTTACCATGTCGCATTCGGGCAGGGCAATTATTTTTAATGCAGTAGTTGTAATAGCCGGTTTCCTTGTGCTGCTTTTCTCAAACTTCCCGCCCAACAGAGAACTGGGGGCTTTGGTTTCCCTTAATATGTTTACCAGCTTTGTGGGAACGCTCACCATTATGCTGGTTTTGATTGATAAAATAAGTTACCGGAAAAAATTAAATACAAACACCAAGCTTTTTTAATGTGAAAATAAAATAAATAAAAAAAAGATGAAAACAGTAATGAAAAATTTATTGGCCCTGCTTATTATTGCAGGTTTTGCAATGAACACGAACGCCCAGCAAATGACCGGACGTGAAATTATGGATAAAGTGTACAACCGTCCTGCACCTGAAGATCAAATTTCCGACCTTACTATGATTCTGATAAACAAATCGGGACAACAAAGGGTAAGGAAATTGAAACAATTTATTAAAGACGACGGAAAAGTTGAAAAGAAAATTATGTTCTTCATTTCTCCTGCGGATGTCAAAAACACCTCTTTTATGAACTGGTCGTACGACAATAGCGACAAAAGTGATGACCAATGGATATATCTCCCTGCGTTAAAGCGGGTTAAAAGGATTTCAAGCGATGACAAAAGCGATTATTTCATGGGTTCCGATTTTACTTACGACGATCTCGGCGACAGAAAACTTGATGACGATAGCCATAAATTGCTCCGGGAAGAAAAAGTTGACGGGGTGGAATGCTATGTAGTGGAGAGCACCCCGAAAGATGAAGATTATATGTACTCAAAAACAGTAACCTGGGTGCGTAAAGACAATTTTCTGGGTGTAAAAAAAGAGTTTTATGATGAGGACGGAGAATTTTTAAAAACACTGCATGTGGAAAAATTTGAGAAAATATCGGGTGTATGGATTATTGAAAAACTGAAAATGGAGAATACCCAGAATAACCACAAAACCATTATGGAGTTATCGAACATTAAAGTAAATACCGGCGTTCCCGATTCCAAATTTACCCAGCGGATGATGATGAGAGGGATTTAGGATGTGATATGTTATATGTGATATGTATTATGTTTTATTTTTGATGTTTTAAGGTTCAAAGGTTTAAAAGTTTAAAAATTCAAGGTTTTAGTTTGCAGCAGGGATTTTGATGGTGGAAAACCTTTCAGGTCGCGGCAGGCAATGTGGGTAGAATCATGAAAAGTTGGGGAGAGGGTAAACCTGTCGGTGTCGAAGGTGGAAAAGCGGGCAGGAGACCCGGCAGGTTGGTGTATTGATCAGTCTGTGGCGGAAACATGTCAGATATCCGATCAGCCAGAGGCAGACACGTATTCAATGCTTAACGTTCAATGAGCAAGTGGGTGGGGAATTGCCCCGAAGGGGCAAAATACAGTCAGCACCGTACACAGCTTTGCGGAGTGCGGTGCGGAAAAGAAAAAGGAAAAGAAAAAGTATTGGGATAAGATATTGAATTATTGATATTTGATTAAGAAAAAATAAAATTTTGTTAGTATAAAAAAACCGGAAACAATGAAAAAAGTAATTATAACCTTTTTAATGCTTCTTACGGCATTTGGGTCATTTGCACAAAACAGTGTGGATATCAACGGATTTGCCCGGAATTATACGGGTGTATTGTATAACAATGGTGATTTTGCCATGCTGCAAAATACATTTAATCTTAATTTTCAAAAAACGGGGGACAAAGTAGCCTTTAAGGTAAATCCGCTTCTCTATCTGTATGGCGTTGACAGTCTGGATTTCAGAATGAGAGAATTGTATCTCGATTTGTATTTCAATAATTTTGATTTGCGTATCGGAAAGCAACAGGTTGTCTGGGGTAAAGCCGACGGTGTTTTTATCACCGACATTGTTTCACCGCTCAATTTGAATGAATTTTTACTGCCCGATTTTGATGAAATTAGGCGGGGTGTTTATGCTACAAAACTCGATTATTATCTGGGGAACAGTACCTTTGAAGTAATCTTGGTACCCGTAATGACTCCAACCGAACGTCCCAAACCGGGTTCCATTTGGTACCTTCCGCCCGAATTTCCCGCACCACCGACTTTTGATTATTCCAAGGAGAAGATAAAACCTTCGTTGGAAAACAGCGAGATTTTCGGAAAATATTCCCTGTTTTCATCCTTTATGGACATTGACCTGATGGGAGCCTACACCTGGGATCCGACACCAAGCATGCACGTAAAAAAAATAATGGATACCACAAACATGCCACCACAATTGAAAGGATTGCTCATTACCCCGGAACATCATCGTTTAACGGTTGCCGGAGGGTCGTTCAGCTCTACATTAAAGGGCTTTGTCATTCGGGGAGAATCGGCTTATTACTGGGGAAAATATTTTCAGACTACCGACCCGCAGGCAACGGATGCCCTGGTTCAGAAAGATTATCTGCAATATGTTGTGGGGTTGGATTACATTGCAGGCGACTGGAAATTCAGTACCCAGTTTATCCAGCGCAGAATCTTTGACTACGAGGAGGCTCTTTCCGAAGACGAATTGCAAAATATGATGACGGTACTCATACACGGCGATGTATTGCATCAAACCCTTCATCTGGAACTGTTTTCATATATAGGTCTTGACTATGGTGATGCGCTTATCCGCCCGAAAATTACCTATGACTTCTCCGATGCCTTTTCGCTATTGCTGGGTTCCAATGTTTTTGTGGGTGATACCAAAGGAATGTTTGGCAGATATGAGAATAATTCAATGATTTATACCAAGATAAAATATAGCTTTTAATTAATATGAATGCGTTTTTGCTGCAAACAATATATAATACTCCCCAAAAATCAGACCACTAGTTAAGATGAAAAAAAGTTTAATTTTAACAGTGGAATTATGAAATCAAAAAGAAGAAAATTTACAGCAG
>JALVZH010000235.1:0-5074 GCA_027022105.1 Bacteroidales bacterium
TCTCATCCCTGAGTTCTTTGATACGAAACTCTCTGTCGGCAAACAACTGGTTGTACCGTTCAAGTTCTTTATTGCGTAATCTCAAATCGGCAATGCGCGATTCCACCTCTTTTTCCAAAGATTCATTTAATCTTCTTAACTCAGCTTCGGTTTCCTTTTTCTTTTCTTCAATTATTACAATATCTTTGCTGATTGAATTTAATTCTTTTATCCAAAATCTGTCGGAATCCATTTCGTTATTATTTCCCGTTTTGAAATGATTAACCAAAATATTGAGCTGATGCGATACCTTTTTCGACAGGTATTCTGAAACCACAATAATTGTCAACAGAGTAACAGCAAAAACCATAAGAATTAACAGGACTTTTATTTTAAGTTTTTTCCTTAACGAAATACCGATAGCTGCTGCCTCTTTTTCAGCATCAACAACATAATCTCCAGAGCCCACAATCCATCTCCATTTATCAACCCCCATTACATAAGATATCTTCCGTATGGGTGTTTTTTCGCCCAGTTTGTTATAATAATATTCGATAAAATCACCTCCCGGTTTTTTGGCAGCATTCATTTCCAATATAAAAAGATTGTTTCCCTCAGGATCGTACGCATCTTTTATATTTGTCTTTGTTTTTACTATTTTTCCATCATTAATTAAAGCAAATCCGTCGTAGGTATTAACAAAAACATACCCCCCGTAACCGTATCTTACCTTTTGCAGTAAAGAAAGTGCTTCGTTTTGAATCTCTTTTAACGGGGCATCCGGTCTTGATTCAATAAGAGTATTTATTATTTGTATGGCCCGGTTTGTCTCTTCTTTTATCTCATCTTTTTGTTCCGATAATACCAGTTTTTTAATCCGGTTTGCCGTTCTTTTTGTGCTTTTTACCTCTGAATAAATCCACAATGCACTAAGTGTGGAAAGCGAAAGAAAAGAGACGGTCAATATAAGAAGAAACACGCCTCTTCTTACACTAATTGATTTTACCCGCTTTATCATAATGATGCTGATTGTGGTTTGTAAACTTTTACGCTTGCAATATATTAATTTTTTTTTAATACTTTTGTAACAAATAATCAAAATCGAATTATCATGAAAAAAGCACTTCTTCTTGTATTGGGTATATTTGTATTTGTAAGCGCTTGTAAAGAGGTGGACAAACTGACCCAGTTTTCAATTAATATTGATTCGTCATCCACTATTCCGGCTACTTTGGGCATTAATATTCCCATTAATATATGGACACCGGATATAACTACCAATTCCGAAACCGAATTTGAATCGAACAACACAAATAAGGATCTTGTTGAACATATTAAACTTACGGATCTGGATATAGAGATAACCAGTCCTGCATCAAGTACTTTCGATTTTTTAAAAGATATAGAAATATACATCAGCGCCGAGGGGCTAAGCGAAAAAAAGGTTGCCTGGCTTTATGATATTCCGAAAACAGGATTAAAAACCATTAAGCTTGAAACAGGTGATGATGACCTGCAGGAATACATTAAGAAAGATCAGGTAAAACTAAAAACCAAAACCGTTACACGCGAGATAATCTCCAACGACACTGACATTTCCATTCATGCCAAATTTTGGGTGGATGCCAGAATATTAGGAGTTTAAACTTAACCGCGATTACCTCTTTCCGTTTTTTTTGCGCAGTTCGAAATTTTGTCCGAGATAAACTTTTCTTACCTGAGGGTCGTTGGCCAGTTCTTCCGAGGTTCCCGCTTTTAAAATGGAACCCTCAAACAATAAATAGGCTTTATCCGTTATGGTAAGTGTTTCGTGAACATTATGGTCGGTAATAAGAATGCCGATATTCTTCTCTTTGAGTTTGGAAACAATGCTCTGAATGTCTTCCACCGCAATGGGGTCAACTCCGGCAAAAGGTTCGTCAAGCAAAATAAATTTAGGGTTTACGGCAAGGGCACGGGCAATTTCCGTCCGGCGCCGTTCGCCACCCGACAGTTGAATCCCCTTGCTTTTTCTGATGTGCTCCAATCCGAATTCTTCGAGCAGCGATTCCATCCGCATGTGTTGCTCTTTTTTGGTTAGTTTGGTGAATTCCAGCACCGCTTTCAGGTTGTCTTCAACGCTAAGGTGACGGAATACCGAAGCCTCTTGTGCCAGATAGCCGATACCCAGCTGAGCCCGTTTGTACATAGGCAAAGAGGTTATTTCGCGGTCTTCTAAGAAAACTTTCCCCGAAAAGGGTTTAATGAGTCCCACTATCATATAAAAGGTGGTGGTCTTTCCGGCTCCGTTGGGACCCAGCAGCCCGATGATTTCCCCCTGATTTACCTCTACCGATACATTGTTTACAACCGTTCGCTGCCGGTATTTCTTAATTAACTGTTCCGTCCGTAACCGCATTTTCACTGTTTTGTTTTGAAAAAAACATTAATTACACATTCTCATTACTTTTATTCAGCTCAAGCCAAAACTCCATGGCCCTGCGGGTATGCGGAACCACAATGGTGCCGCCCACCAGGTTGGCAATACCGAAAATCTCCATCATCTCTTCGGTTGTTACTCCGTTTTCATAACACTTTTCCAAATGATAATAGATGCAGTCGTCACACTTGAGCACCATGGAAGCCACCAGCCCCAGCATCTCTTTTGTTTTGGTGTCCAAGGCTCCCTGACGGTATGCCAGCGTATCCACACCGAATATTCTTTTGATTATCTTGTTTCCGGGTGCTGCCAGGAGCAAATCATTCATCCTTGATCGGTATTCATTAAAATCTTTTACGGAATCTGCTTTCATAATCTTTAAAATATTCCCTCCTTTAATATATCGTGTAAATGAATGATACCTGAATATTTCCCGTTATCAAGCACCGGGATTTGCGTAATGTTGTTTTCCCGCATCAGGGTAAGGGCATCAACGGCAAGGCTCTCTTTTTCGATTACTTTAGGATTAGGCGACATAATGTCTTTGGCTCTCAACTTCTTGTAATCGCCATGCTTTTCAATCATTCGCCGCAAGTCTCCATCGGTGATGATACCCAGCAGGGTTGCGTTTTCCACCACAGCGGTTGCCCCAAGCCTTTTGGATGATATCTCAAGGATAACGTTCTCCATTGTTTCTTCGGGGCCTACAACCGGCACTGGGTTTTTTGCAAAAAGATCGGCTACCCTCAGGTACATTCGCTTACCCAAAGCGCCTCCGGGATGAAATTTTGCAAAATCACCGGGGGTAAAACCCCGCAGGTCGAGCAGGCAAACCGCCAGTGCATCACCCATGGCCAGTTGTGCCGTTGTGCTTGCGGTAGGAGCCAGGTTGTTGGGACAGGCCTCCTGCTCCACGGTTACATCCAACAAATAGTCGGCCTGCAAAGCCAGATAGGAATCTTTATTGCCTGCCATGGCAACTATTTTATTGCCACGTGCTTTTAACAATGGTATGAGCACCCTTATCTCCGGAGTTTCGCCGCTTTTGGAAATTGCGATTACAATATCCTCTTTTCCAACCACCCCGAGGTCGCCGTGGATGGCATCGGCAGCATGCAAAAAAACGGACGGAGTGCCCGTTGAATTAAAAGTAGCAACAATTTTAGAGGCAATATTGGCACTTTTCCCGATGCCCGTTACAACCACTTTTCCCTTTTTATTGTTAAAAATCAACCTGACCACCTCTGTAAAATCATTATTTATGGAATTTGTCAGACTTTTAACTGCCTGCGCTTCAATGGATAAGGTTTTTAACGCTCTGTTTTTTATTTTTTTTTGTAAATTCAATGTTTTATTTTTGTTTTAAAACAACGAAAAATTTTTATATATTTGTATAAATAGTTTTTAACTAATTTTATTCTTTATTTAAGTAGTTAAATAAGTAAAACAAATATTAACCAAAAGTACGATAAAATTCAATTATACAAAGTAAAATATGGATAGCGCAAATGATAAATACGGATTGCGGACGACGATGAAGAACTTCTTTGGTTTCAGTAGCTTTAAAGGAAACCAGGAACCGATTATCAACAGCGTAATGGAAAACAACAATACGTTTGTCGTCATGCCGACGGGTGGAGGAAAGTCGCTTTGTTATCAATTGCCGGCACTTATTAAAGAAGGTACTGCCATTGTGGTGTCTCCTTTAATTGCCCTGATGAAAAACCAGGTGGACATGATCCGGAATTTCAGTTCCGAGAGGGGGATTGCCCATGTTATGAACTCATCACTCTCAAAGTCCGAGCTTAATGAGGTTAAATCGGATTTGCTTGCCGGCAAGACCAAACTGCTTTATATGGCACCCGAATCGTTGACAAAAGAAGAAAACATAGATTTTCTGAATCAGATTAAAATTTCGTTTTATGCCATTGATGAAGCACACTGTATTTCGGAGTGGGGCCACGATTTCCGTCCCGAATACAGGAAGCTGAAACCTATCATACAAGCCATTGGCCAAAAGGTTCCTATTATTGCCCTGACCGCAACCGCTACACTTAAAGTTCAGGAAGACATTTTGAAAACACTGGAGATAACCGATGCCAAGGTATTCAAATCCTCGTTCGACAGGCCCAACCTTTATTATGAAATAAGACCGAAGACCAAAAATGTAATTAAGGACATAATAAAGTACATCAAAACCCAACCCGGAAAATCGGGTATTGTTTACTGCCTGAGCCGAAAGAAAGTTGAAGAGATAGCCGAAACCCTTCAGGTAAACGGAATAAAAGCACTGCCTTATCATGCCGGTTTGGATGCAGCCACCCGAAGGAACAACCAGGACAGGTTTTTAATGGAAGATGTGGATGTTATTGTTGCCACCATCGCTTTCGGGATGGGAATAGACAAACCCGACATCCGTTTTGTTATCCACCACGATATTCCCAAAAGTATTGAAGGGTTTTATCAGGAAACGGGAAGAGCAGGTCGCGATGGCGGCGAAGGAAACTGCATCACATTTTACAGTTACGACGACATCCAGAAGCTGGAAAAATTTATGAAAGACAAACCTGTTGCCGAACAGGAGATTGCCAAAGAGCTGCTTTTCGAAACCGTGGCTTATGCCGAATCGTCGGTTTGCCGCCACCGCTTGTTGCTGCACTATTTTGGCGAAGAATA
>JALVZH010000235.1:5084-8357 GCA_027022105.1 Bacteroidales bacterium
CTGTTTGCATCCCCGGGAGAAATTTGAAGGGAAAGAGGATGTTAAACTGGTTTTGGAGGCGGTAAAAGGATTAAAGCAGCAGTTTAAAGCCAAACTGATTGGCGATGTTTTGGCAGGAAACGAAACAGGTGATGTAAAAGCCATTAAACTGAACCGGAGCGAATTTTTCGGTAAAGGAGCCGGCAAAGAGAGTAAATATTGGGTAACAGTCATCCGTCAGGCTCTTATCCAGAGGCTTTTGGAAAAGGAAATAGAGAACTACGGAATCCTTAAGCTGACCGAAAAGGGAGAGGAGTTTATTAAAAATCCCTACAGTATAATGATTGCCAAAGACAGGGATTTCGACAGTACCGACGATGATGATATTATTACCAAAGGCGGAGGAAAACAGGGTAGCGGAGCCGACGAAACTCTGTTTGCCATGCTGAAAGACCTGCGAAAGGATATCTCCAAAAAAGAGAATCTGCCTCCTTTTGTTATATTCCAGGATCCCTCGTTGGAAGACATGGCCATTCAGTATCCCATCACCATGGAAGAGTTGAGGCAGATTGGCGGTGTAGGGGCAGGAAAAGCGGCAAAATACGGTAAACCGTTCCTCGAACTTATTAAAAATTATGTGGAGGAAAACGACATTACCCGCCCCAACGATATCATCATTAAATCGGTGGTTAACAAATCGGGGCTTAAGGTTTATATAATAAAGAGTATCGACCGGAAATTGCCGCTCGAAGATATTGCACATGCAAAAAACCTTACATTTGACGAAATGCTTACCGAGCTGGAATCCATTGTTGCTTCAGGTACACGTATCGACATCAACTATTACATTGAAGAAAAAGTTGATGAATATCACCAGGAAGACATTCTCGAATATTTTTCGGAAGCCGAAACAGATTCCATACAAGAAGCTCTTGAAGAACTGGGCGAACCCGAATACAATGAAGAGGAGATACGGTTGATGCGCATTAAATATTTATCGGAAGTAGGTAACTAAAAAATGGAGTTATTCAAAACCTTAACGCTGAAAGCAGGCTTGTTTTTTACAATAAGCCTGTTCTTTTTATTGAATCAGGGCTGTTACCACAAAAACAAAGAGGTGGTTCCCGTACCCGGTAAACTTATTTCGCACGATTCGATGGTATTGATACTTACCGACCTGCAACTGGCCGAGGGAATTGTTTCGTTTGAGCGGCTGAACCGTGTAAACAAAAAGAATCTGAAAGATACTTATTATCAAAAAGTTTTGAATCACTACGGAATAACGGCCAAACAATTTCGCGAGAATATGGATTATTACAACATGCAGTTTGACGAAATGGCATCTATTTATGATGAAGTAATCCAACGGCTGACAGTGATGGAAGAATCAATTAAAAAGGAAAAAGAGCAGAGCAGGAAAAGAAAAAAAGAAAAAAAGAGAATTCCTCCCTCACCCGAATGGCTTGTTAATCCTCCGGATTCTTTACAAAAGACGGGGGTTTGGATGTAATATTTTTGATGTAATATTTTTGATGTGAGATTATTGAAGTTCAATGTACAAGTGCAGGATGAGATAACGTACACAACAATTCCGGAAAATATTGCAGCAACAATTTAATTATGAAACGTATTGTAGTACTTACGGGAGCGGGAATGAGTGCCGAAAGCGGAATCAGCACCTTTCGCGACAGCAACGGATTATGGAGAAACCACAGAATAGAAGAGGTAGCCTCTCCGGATGCCTGGGAAAGAAATCCCGAACTGGTGTTGGAATTTTATAACCTTCGCCGGAAGCAGCTATTTGAAGTGGAGCCCAATGCCGGACACCGTGCGCTGGCTGCCCTCGAAAAGAAATACGATGTGCAAATCGTTACGCAAAATGTGGATGACCTGCACGAGCGTGCGGGATCGACCAATGTAATTCATTTGCACGGTGAGCTGAAAAAAGCCCGGAGCACCGCTGATCCTTCACTGGTTTATACACTTGACCATAGGGAATTGAAATTGGGCGACAAATGCGAACTGGGCTCTCAGCTACGGCCACACATTGTTTGGTTCGGCGAACCGGTACCAATGATAGAAACCGCCGCTGAGATATGTACCACAGCCGATATTTTCATGGTCATCGGGACATCCATGGTGGTTTATCCTGCTGCCGGATTAATTCATTACGTTCCTGCCGATGTACCGAAGTATTATATCGATCCCAAAGCATTTGAAGTGCCGGGCATACAAAACCTTACCACGGTAAATAAACCTGCCGGTGAAGCCTTACCCGGAATATGCGACCGTTTGATTCGGGAAGAGTAATTTAAATTTCTTCAAAGAGTTGACAAAAGTTTTCTCTTCGGGATAAATCAGAGGGCGATGCAGGATGTGGATGTTTGATGTTTTATTTTTGATGTTCAAAGGTTCAGAGGTTCAAAGGTTCAGAGGTTCAAAGGTTCAGAGGTTCGGAGGTTCAGAGGTTCGGAGGTTCAGAGGTTCAGAGGTTCAGAGGTTTCAGGTTGCCGTAGGGCTTTGCGGAAAATGACCTTTTAGGTCGCGGTGGGATTTGCGGGCGGAGACCTGAAAGGTCGGAAATAAAGCTTAAACGCCTGAATATAAGCAATAAGCAATGCTCGATCAGCCTGAGGCGGACAAGTGCTCAATAAGCAAGTGGGCGGACTAACCAATATACACTACACCCGGCAATTCAGAGGGCTCCGCCTGAGGTGGATTGGAACATAACAAAACAGGGTTTAATGTATTACCATAATTTCATAATTTTTCTCAACCTGACGGAGGCCTTACCCTCAAATCAGCGTTCAATCCGTCAGGTTTACAAGCGCGCCCGATGAATCTCCAAAATGATATCCTTTACGCTATTTTAATCGGAAAAGAATTACGAGGGGAGATTCAATATCCGTCTAAGGCGGATAGGAACAGAGACGCGAGAGAGGGATTATTTTCGACCTGACGGAGGCCTAACCTGAAATCCAACGTTCAATCCGTCAGGTCACTGACCATAAGAACTGTTGAAATTTATCGATAAAACTGCACAAACGAGAAAGAAAGATATTGTTGCTTTTTTAATCCGAATACGGGATGTCATATTAGTCAAAATAAGCCTTTTTAAGCCTCTTTCTTTTTCACAAAATTTTTATTAAGAATACGCACTAAAAAAAAACAAACGCTTTAAATCGCCTCTTTTGAGATTTGGTTTCTTACTTTTTTTTTAAATTATGGGGTTGTGCAACGGTTACTTTTGTTAGCAACTGGTTTTATTTTTGTTTAATTAATACTCTTTCAAAT
>JALVZH010000236.1 GCA_027022105.1 Bacteroidales bacterium
ATCCGTGCCATTGCCGATGCTATCAGGCGGAGCCGTGCCGGATTGCAGGATGAACGAAGACCCATCGGTTCGTTTATCTTTCTTGGAACCACCGGTGTAGGTAAAACCGAACTGGCAAAAGCTCTGGCCGAATTTCTGTTTAACAACGAAAACGCAATGGTGCGTATTGATATGTCGGAATACCAGGAACGTCATTCGGTATCGCGGTTGGTTGGAGCGCCTCCCGGCTACGTAGGATACGACGAAAGCGGCCAGCTTACCGAAGCCGTTCGCCGGAAACCCTATTCGGTGGTGTTGCTGGATGAAATAGAGAAGGCCCACCCCGATGTGTTTAACATCCTCTTGCAGGTACTTGACGACGGCAGGTTGACCGATAACAAAGGAAGAACGGTAAACTTTAAGAATACCATCATCATTATGACATCCAACATCGGTTCGCATCTCATTCAGGAGAATTTCTCGAAACTGAATGAAAGCAATGCCGAAGAGATTACGGAAAAAACCAGACGTGAGGTGTTTGAACTGTTGAAAAAGTCAATCAGGCCTGAGTTTTTGAACAGGATAGATGAAATCATCATGTTCAAACCGCTGTCGAAAGATGAAATTCACGGTATTGTGCGCTTGCAATTCGACCTGCTGAAGGCCATGCTGAAGAAAAACGGTATTCAGTTGAGTGTTACCGAAAAAGCCATTGACCTGCTTGCACAACGGGGTTACGATCCGCAGTTCGGTGCCAGACCGTTGAAGAGGGTTATCCAGCGTGATGTGCTGAACGAACTATCGAAAATGATACTCGCCGGCAAAGTAAACAATGAAAAACCCATCGAAATTGATGTGGAAAACGGTGAGTTTGTATTCAGAAACTAATACCATAAAATTTCTCTATATTCAGGATTGGAATCCTCCTGCTTTCGGGCGGGGGGATTTTTTTTATCCGGCCAAAACACAATTTATCCCAGAAACTCATTAATAATATCATCCATGGATATTCCTTCCGCTTCGGCTTTGTAGTTTCGTACCAAACGATGCCGCAGAACAGAATGGGCAACAGCCTGCACATTCTCTATGTCGGGTGAATATTTTCCATGCAGTGCGGCATGCGTTTTGGCACCAATTATCAGAAACTGTGATGCCCGCGGACCTGCACCCCAGTTAAGGTAATTGCCGGCCCAGGGATGTGCTTCCGAAGTGCCGGGACGCGTTTTGGCAACCAGTTTTACGGCATATTCAACAACATTGTCGGTTACGGGAATTTTACGTAACAACTGTTGGAAAAAGAGAATTTCTTCGGATTCCATAACGGTTTTGGGCTCATAATCGGTACCGATGGTGGTACGTTTTACAATATCTTTTTCCTCTTCAAAAGAGGGGTAATCCAAAATGAGATTAAACATAAACCGGTCTAACTGTGCTTCCGGCAGGGGATAGGTGCCTTCCTGTTCAATGGGGTTTTGGGTAGCCAGTACAAAAAACGGTTCCTGCAACTTGTAGGTGGTTCCTGCAACGGTAACGGCTTTTTCCTGCATGGCTTCCAGTAGTGCGGCCTGTGTTTTGGGCGGTGTACGGTTAATCTCATCTGCCAGAATAAGGTTGGCAAAAACGGGGCCTTTCAGAAATTTAAATTTACGTTGTTCGTCCAATATTTCCGTTCCTATGATGTCCGAAGGCATCAGGTCGGGTGTAAATTGAATACGGCTGTACGAAAGTCCCAAAACTTTGGCAATGGTATTGACAAGGAGTGTTTTGGCAAGCCCGGGAACGCCAACCAGCAATACATGGCCTTTGCTGAGGATGGAAATAAGCGTTTGCTCAACAATCTCATCCTGGCCTACAATAACATTGGCAATCTCTTTTCTTAACTCGTTGTATTTTGCTACGAGGGCATCAACAGCCTCTACATTCGTTTTATAGTTTGTTTTTGTCATTTTCCGGTTTTATTATTTGTCATTTGTCCAGCGATGCGTAAAGTTGCAGGTTTTGTAATCATCAATAATTCTGATATAGGTCTTTTTTGCCTTTTCATTAATCCAGTCGTTAATAACCTGCATCTGTTTGTGTTGGAGCGCCCACTGCTGAATGCGGGCATAATCATCTTTCATATTGGCTTTATGGGGTTTTGTTTTCGATTCAAGATAGAGCAGGCGGTAGGCATCTTTTTGATCTTCTTCGGTTTTCATGGGAACCGGATTGGAAATTTCGCCCGGTTTCATTTTTTGAATGGTAAACGATACCTGCGGGTCTAACTGCTCACCTTCAAAACTTGTTCCTCCCGTATAGGGATTGATAAGATAACCACCGTTGTTTTTGTTTTCGTCATCCGAGAATTTTTCCACAGCTTCGTCAAAAGTAATTGAGTCGGCACGAATAAGTTGCGCAACCGAATCGAGAATATTCCTTGCTTTAACCAAATCCTGAGGTGAAACTTTGGGAACCAGCAGAATGTGTCTTACATTAATAAAATCGCCTTTTCTGTCTATCATCTGAATGATATGGTAACCGGCTTTTGTTTCCACAATATCGGAAATTTCACCCGGTTTCAGTTTAAAGGCTACGGCTTCAAATTCTGGGTATAATTGTCCGCGTCCGTAAAATCCCAGCTCGCCGCCTTTCTTGGCAGAACCGGGGTCTTCGGAATAAAGAATGGCCATCGTTGAAAAACTTTCTCCGTTGAGGATACGTTTGCGCAAATCAAGAAGCTTTTCTTTTACCCTCAGTTTTTCCTCCACGCTGATGGGCGGATTTTTCACAATCTGGCGGATAACATACTCTGTTTTTATAACAGGGATACTGTCTTCGGGCAACGATTTGAAATAATCCCTGATTTCCGAAGGAGTAACCATTACATCTTTTACAATGTTTTGCTGCTCCTGTTGGGCCAGCATCTGCTCTTTTACAATATCGTGAAGCTCCATTTTGATCTCAGCAATGGTTTTTCCGTAGTATTTTTCCAGTTTATCCTGACTGCCGAACTGATTGATAAAACCCGACAATCTGCGTTCCAGTTCTCCGTTTACCTGTTCGTCGTCCACCGTAAGGCTGTCCACTTCTGCCTGGGCTACCATCAGTTTTTGAAACAGAATATCTTCCAGTATTTTGCATCTCATCCCCTGTGCACTACCGGAAATACCCATCTGTAGCCTGTAGTTAACATATTGATTCTCAATATCCGACTCCAAAATAGCGTTGCTTCCCACAACAGCTACCACTCGATCGATGATCTGACCCTGCTGTTTTGCCGTCGAGTCGGTGGTATTCTGACCGTTTGAGGAAACGGTAAAAGCTAAAATCATCCAAAAGGGGAGTAGCCGGTGTACCAAATTTTTTATATTCATAAGTTCTTGTATTCTAAAATATTTATTTTTAAAACTCTAAGGTTTTTAATAAACCTCATAGTTATTTTCTTTTAGTCCTTTGTCCAGAATGTCGCGATGCATCTGTTTAATGAGTCTTTTTTTTCTTTTGTTTAATATGATACTTCTGATATATCTCCTCTCAAAATCAAGGGGTGAAGTTTCATCTTTTATTTTAAAGTTAACGAATTTTACAAGAAAAATATTCTTCTCGTCCGTGATTTCCACAAAACGGTGGTTCTTCAGATAAAGTTCCTGATTGTATGTTTCAATGGGAAACATCTCAATAAGTTTGTCAAATGGCAACCAATGCGATGTGTCTGTTGAATAGACAAAATCCCAGCGTTCACTTAATGATTCAAGCGAATCGACCAGCGCCGAATCGGGAAGTTTTTTAAACATCTTTTTCAGGTATTTAGCCTCATCAATTTCCTCTTCTTCGTTGCGAAATACGGCATACACCACCTTAACTATATTTTCCTTTAACTGGAAATCGTTTTTATGACTGTCGTAATACTCTTTGATCTTTGCCGATGAAACCGTTGTGTCCAGTTTCTGGTTTACAAGCTCGGTTTCGTACTTATAGATAATCAGAGAGTTGTGGTAATCTTCCAGCTGTTTGGAAAAGTCCAGTTTTTCTTCCGGCAGATTTTTTAATGCCTGATCAACCAAGAGTTGTGTTTCTATCCATTTGCGGATATAATTTTTCACCAATACAATGCTGTCGTGGGGGCTGGTTCCGGGGGCAACCAGGCCTCTTATGTCATCTTCATACAGATAATGATTTCCTGCCCGGGCAAGCACAACCCCTTCGTTTTCAAGCGGATGCTTGCAACCGGTAATGGCTGTTGCCAAAACCGCTAAAGCAAACATCCATACAATGCTTTTGCGGGTTATCAGGTTCATGGTTTTGTATTCTGTTTATTAGGAAAGACAGCTACTTTTTTCCTCCGGATTCTTTTTTCTTTTCCAGTGCTTTCACTTTGGCCAAAACTCCTTCGTTAACTTTTACCGGATATTTTTTCTTTAACTGTTTTATCCACTCTTTTTCAAGATAATTCTGATAATCGGAAATTACAAGGCCGCGTGCATCTTTCAAATCTTTTGGCATTGGCGGCAATACCTTTTTAATTTTAACGAAAACAGTCAGGTCTTCAACATCGGAATCAAGCGGTTCCGACAGGCCTTCTTTCCACTCTACACGGTCAACATAACGGTTGTCCCCCTTTTCGTATGTGCCGGGATCGATACGTACCGAATGTATTCCTGCACTGTCGAGTTCTTTGGCAATGTCGCCGTCATTATCAAAACGCTTTATAATCTCCAGCGCTTTATCAACATCTTCTTTCTTCTTGATGCTGTAAACGGTAGCTTCAACACGTTCTTTCCACATGTAATCATTGCGGTGTTGGTTAAAGAAATTCTCCAGTCCTGTCGAGTCTTTAACCGCTTTGGTCCACACTTTTTCATCGGTGAGGTTAAAGAGCAAAATCCCGTCGTGATACTCTTTCATGAGTTGTGCAAAATCGGGGTAATGTTCTTCAAGGTGCTCGTCTTCGTATGCAATACATTGGTCGTCAACAAATTGATTGAAAAGTTTTTGCAGATAGACGTTTTTATCAATATTTTCCTGAGGACGTTGTTTTACCTGCACGTATTTGGCAAAATCGTATTGTGTCCAGACTTTGACGGGATCGGATTTTCCAAAAAATTTCTTTTTTCCCAGTTGCATTACCGGTTTGGTCATACCCGAAAGGCTGTCGGCTTTGAATTGTTTTTTCAGAACCGACGAGTCTATGGCAGCAAAGACCTCGTTTTTGGCATCTTCAAAAATTTTCAGGTTGTTTTCTCTTTTTATACGTGCAATAACGGCCTCTTTGCTTTTACGCGAACGCTGGTCTTTGGCAAGCCGGTCTTTCAGCTTTTGTTTTTCCTGCTCAAATGTTCCCGGGCGTTCTCTTTTGATTAATTTGATAATATGCCAGCCGTAATTGGTACGTACGGGAGCCGATACCTGTCCCGAGTCTAGATTGTCGATGGCTACCACAAATTCGGGCACCACCCTGTTTGAGGTAAAGGGCGTGAGCCTGCCGCCGTTTTGTGCCGAACCTTTGTCTTCGGAATATTTTTTAACGGCATCTTCAAAATTCAAACCTTCCTGAATTTTCTGATATATGTTATTTATTTTTTCTGTTTTTCTGATAGAATCTTCGGATGAGGCATCGGGGCGCAGTGCAACAAAAATATGTGCTACCGTAGCTTTTCCCATGGCATCCCGTTTGTCGGTTACCTTTACCAGATGGTAGCCGTATTTTGTGCGGATGGGTTGCGAAACTTCGCCCACAGGGGTATTGTACGCAGCATTTTCAAACGGATAAACCATATTAAATACGGTAAAATATCCCAGGTCGCCGCGGTTTCCTTTGCGGTAACGCTGTTTGCCGGGAATTGCTTTCTGGTCTTTGGCCGACGGGTCATCGGAATATTCTGTGGCAGCATCACCAAAGTCTTTGCCCGCCATAATTTCTTCCCGTATTTTACTTATCTTTTTATAAGCTTTTAAGGTATCTTCGGGGGTGGCATTGGGGCTTACCATTATTAAGATATGGCTGGCCCTGACATCCTTTTGCATCCTGTCGTAAGCCTCTTTAAGCAAAGCTTCGCTAACACTTTCGTCGTTAAAATAGGGCTTTGCCAACTGTTTTCTGTATCCGGTCAGTTCATTAATGAAACTTTTTGCCGTATCCATTTTCAGGTCTTCGGCTTCACGCACTTTCAGTCTGAAATTAATGTAAAGATCAAGATAATCGTCAATAGTGGTTTTTTCTCCTGTTTCGGCAGGTTGGTTGTTTTTTTCATATAAATTCAAAAACTCTCCGACGGTAACCTTTTCGCCGCCTATGTTTACCAGTTCTTTTTTCATCAGGCTTTTTTGTGCCCGGGCGCCGACAAAAGCAACGCTTAACAAGAAAAGCAATAAATACTTACTGATTTTCATAACTTTATTCATTTGTGTTATTTTTTAATTTTTTCTACTGTAATTAGGTGCTTCGCGTGTTATTGTAATGTCGTGGGGATGACTTTCGGCAACACCCGCAGCCGTAATTTTAACAAATTGGGCATTTTGCAGGTCGCTGATGGTTTTGGAACCGGTATAACCCATGCCTGCACGTAAGCCGCCCACAAGTTGAACAATTACTTCGGAAAGGGAGCCTTTATAAGGTACCCTTCCTACAATTCCTTCCGGAACCAACTTTTTTATATCGTCTTCCACATCCTGGAAATAACGGTCTTTGGAGCCTTTTTGCATGGCCTCTACCGAGCCCATTCCACGATAACTCTTATACTTTCTGCCTTCAAAAATAATGGCTTCGCCCGGCGACTCGTCCACACCGGCAAACAAACCTCCTGCCATAACGCTGTCGGCACCGGCGGCAATTGCCTTTACAATATCGCCCGTATAGCGGATACCGCCATCGGCAATGACGGGAATGCCGCTTCCTTTCAATGCCTGTGCCACTTCGTAAACTGCAGACAGCTGGGGAACGCCCACCCCTGCAACAATTCTTGTGGTGCAAATACTTCCCGGCCCTATTCCTACCTTAATGGCGTCGGCACCTGCTGCTTTCAGATCGAGGGCAGCCTCACGGGTGGCAATGTTTCCCACAACCAGTTCCAAATGCGGAAAAGCTTTTTTTACCTTTTTCGCCATATCCAAAACTCCTTGCGAATGGCCATGAGCAGTATCGATAACTACGGCATCAGCTCCCGCTCCTACAAGTGCGGCAACGCGATCCAGCGTATCACCGGCAATACCTACCGCTGCCGCTACCCGCAATCTCCCCTGTTCATCTTTGCAACTCGACGGGTGTGCTTTGATTTTTATAATGTCTTTGTACGTAATAAGTCCTATCAGCCTGAAATCTTTGTCCACTACCGGCAATTTTTCGATTTTATGCCGTTGCAGAATATCCGCTGCTTTCTCAAAATCGGTAAATTCGGTGGTGGTGATTAGATTTTCCGAGGTCATCACTTCGGCAATGGGTTTTTCCATTTTGCGTTCAAACCTGAGGTCGCGATTGGTAACAATACCCACCAGCTTATTGTTTTTATCCACTACCGGAATACCACCAATGCTGAACTCTTTCATCATTTGAAGTGCCTCGCTTACAGTGGCTTCGGCTCTAACGGTAACCGGTTCCAGTATCATCCCGTTTTCGGCTCTTTTTACCTTTTTTACTTCTATGGCCTGACGCTCTATGGTCATGTTTTTATGTATCACACCCATTCCGCCTTCCTGTGCCATGGCAATGGCCATCTTTGATTCGGTAACCGTGTCCATCGCTGCCGACAATATCGGGATTTTTAACCGGATGTTTCTCGAAAATCTTGTGGTTAAATCTGTTTCACGGGGTAAAACCGATGAATGCGCAGGAACCAACAGTACATCGTCATATGTAAGTCCCTCTCCCCTGAATTTTTCTTTATTGGAGGTCATAGCAGCGAATTTAAAAATTGTGCAAAGCTATTAAAATAAAACCAATGTACGAACAGTAAAAAATGGTGTCTGATATTTTTAACAAGATTTAAGGGCTGATTGCATATTTTCAGGTTTTTGTCTTCTCAATTTTCTATATCTCAGAACTTCTCCCAACCCCCCAATATTCCTTTACTTCAATCCTCCAACCATTAACTTTCTGCTTTTCAACTGCCGAATTCCTAACTTCTGACTTTCTAACTTCCTAACTTCTGACTTCCAGACATCCAACTCCCATACTTCTGACTTCCCAACTTTCGACTTCAAAAAGTTCAAAAAGCACATCATATTTCCAAAAAAAATCACTATTTTAGCTGCCTAATCATTAACAGTTAAATATATGTCGGAAAACACATTATTTTCAATTGGTAATATCATTAAAAAAGAAAAACTGATTAGCGTTGACACGTTAAACAAATG
>JALVZH010000237.1 GCA_027022105.1 Bacteroidales bacterium
CGGCTGTTTGCTCCTGTCGAACAATACAACCCCCAGCGATTCTTCCAGTTTTTTAATCTGCATACTCAGCGTCGGTTGTGTTACAAAACTCTT
The DNA here is from genome assembly GCA_027022105.1 of Bacteroidales bacterium. Lineage (GTDB taxonomy): Bacteria > Bacteroidota > Bacteroidia > Bacteroidales > F082 > Sulfidibacterium. The sequence goes on from JALVZH010000237.1 coordinate 94, forward strand.
TTCCGCCGCTGTGGCAAAGTGGCGCCAGGTATCTACGGCCACCACATATTCAAGTTGTGCTATTGTAATCATGATGCAAATATAGATATTTTCTATCATATCATAAAAACAATCAATTTGACTTATGTTATCTAATGACCGTTCTTTGCAGAAGAAATTTTTAAACAAAATAGTAAAACAATGAATACAATAGGATTAAACAAAGAAAAAGCAAAAGAGCTGGCCGCAAAACTCAATGAATTGCTGGCCGATTATCAGGTTTTTTATACCAACGTAAGAGGGTTTCACTGGAACATAAAAGGTGAAAAGTTTTTTGAGCTTCATTTAAAGTTCGAAGAGCTGTACAACGACCTCATTTTGAAAATAGATGAGATTGCCGAGCGAATCCTGACGCTGGGTGAAAAGCCGGAACACCGCTATAGCCGTTATTTGCAACTGGCAACCATACATGAAGCCGGAAACACCGAAAACGGGCGTGAGAACATGGAAGCCATTCTGGAAAGTTTGCGCATATTAATTGCAAAGCAGCGGGAACTTCTGGATTTGTCGGATGAGGCCGGCGACGAAGGCACCAACAGCCTCATGAGCGATTACCTGCGCGAACAGGAAAAACTGAGCTGGATGTACAGTGCATATTTAACAAAATCAAATTAATAACATTACAGAGGTTTATAGTTCACGTGATGACAATTGGTATAAAATATTGGAAACCAGAAAATGAATTCCGCTATTCCCCTCCTTGGAGGGGCAGGGGTGGGTTTATTGAAAAAATATTCACTTTTCTGGTTTCCAATATTTTATTATTCATCTAATTATTGAAAATTTAAAATAGTTAATTAAACACAAATTAAAATGGAACAAGAAGTATTAAACGTAATGCCGAGAATCGGCGATCAGGCTCCCGATTTTGAAGCCGTAACCACAAAAGGAAAAATCAAATTTTCGGAATTTGCCAAAGACAAGTGGGTTGTGCTCTTTTCGCACCCTGCCGACTTTACACCGGTTTGCACCACCGAAATGAGCGGGTTTGCAGAACGTAAAGCGGAATTCGAAGCGCTCAATGCCGAACTCATGGGTCTTAGCATAGATAGTATTCATGCGCATTTGGCATGGGTAAACAACGTAAGGAAAAACACCGACGTTTATTTCGATTTCCCCATCATTGCCGACATCGACATGAAAGTATCCAAACTGTACGGTATGTTGCAACCCAACGAAAGCGAAACCGCTGCCGTCCGCGCCGTATTTTTTATTGATCCGTCGAAAAAAATCAGACTGATTATGTACTATCCGCTCAATGTGGGAAGGAACATGGACGAAATTTTGCGGTCGCTGGAAGCATTGCAGGTTTCCGACAAACACGGGGTGGCCCTCCCACTCAACTGGAAAAAAGGTGACCGGGTGATTGTTCCCCCGCCGAAAGACCTCGACGAAATGCAGGAACGCATCGACGGCGATTACGACGAAAAAATCGACTTCTATCTTGTAAAAAAGGATTTGAAGTAGTTCTAAACCATTTAGCATTTTGAACCGCTGCGGGAGTTTCCTGTGGCGGTTTTACTATTCTCTCCCAACCATTACATCAAATTTGGTTACTTTTGTCCCTTAATACCATAAATATAAACCGGGTTTAATGTCTGTAATCCTTAAAAGAGCAAAAGAAAGTTGGTTCAGAATTACCGACGGTTCATTAACAAACAGTAAAACACTTTCCGTGCTATGGATTCTTCCGGTTATCCACTTGTTGGTTTCCATGATAGTACAGCGTCATTTCGGCTATTTTTTCCTTTGGGTAACCGATCCCGAATATTTTCACCTGATGAGTGGAATTGCTTTCAGCCGGTTTCACCTCGACGCAACTTATATTGCCCATCCCGGAACACCCATACAAATTGTTGTAGCTATATCAGCATGGTTTAATTACCTCATCTCGGGTAGCGACAATATGCTCATTGATGTTGCAAAAAATCCGGAACAGTATATTTTTGCCGCCAACCTGCTGTTTAACATTATTTTAATGTTCATTATCTATTGGACAGGCAGAAAAACAGCACTGTTGACCCAAAACATCAATGCAGCCTTTTTGCTTCAATTGGGATTCTTTATCAGTTTTAACCTTGTCAGGGTTACCGGTCGTTTGTTGCCCGAAGGATTTATGCTACTACCCATCGCCGTGCTAATAATACTGACACTCCGATACATTTATGAAGACATTCCAAAAGAAAAACAAAAGAAACAACTTATACTATTCAGTATTGTAATCGGCTGGGGTGTCGCTACAAAACTCTCTTTTGCGCCTTTTGTTCTTGTTCCGTTTATTATTTTTCGCGGAACTAAGAACAAAATTTACCTTATTCTCTTTTCAATTGTCTCATTTTTGATAATTGCATTTCCTGTACCATTTCACCTGAATAAGTTTATTCATTGGGTTAGCAATATGTCGGTACATACCGGAAAATGGGGGCATGGCCCTTCGGGTTTTATGGATTTCTCACAATTTCCTCACAGATTAAAACTACTTTATAACTTTAATTCATGGCTGTTTATTTTTATGGCGATCTTATTTATCGAAACAATCTGGTTGTTAAAATCCCGAAACAAAGACCCCTTTTTAAAACGTTATTTAAGAGTGTCGTTTGCATTTCTGGCCGGTGCTTTCTTTTTCGTGTTTCTAATCTGCAAACATTTTGTCCCGCACTATTTAATTCCTGCCATTCTTTTAAACGGATTCTTTATTTTACTGATAATCATCCCGTTGGTCAAAATAACCGGAATAAAACGGTTTTACTTCGCAGGTGTATTGGCAGGCATCGTTTTCACAATAACCACTTTTACGCATTTTTCCGTTGACCGCTTTCCTTCAGTGGTTAGTCAGCAGAAAAAAATCTGTGCCTTTAATGAAAAAATCAATGAAAACGATTTGCTTATTATAAGCGGATATTACTCGGGAACTCCTTTTAAAGAGTTTTCGCTGGCCGGAGGTATTTTTCTTTCGGGCCCGGCAATGAAAACTTTTACCCGGCCTTTAAAATCTGTTTATCCCAATACTTATTTGTTTTACGATTGGACTGAAAAATTCTTTCATTGGACGGAATATTCGGGGACAAAAGTATTATTAATAAAAAACCAACCAATCTACATCTACACCGGAAAAGAAAAAGAGGCTGATTTGCAAAAAATACTTACCCGTTTTACCAACGAAAATCCCGGATACAACTTTAAAACCGAACCGGTAATTGATTCAGAAGAATATCCTGAAAAGTTATACCTTTTGATTTACCAAAAGAAAGAGTAAAACAAGAGGGATAAAACCGGAGATTCTCTACCTTTGCCGGCATTATGGATCTGTTAAACCAAATGAATACACTTGAGCTAACCCTTGCGGGGTTTTATCTGTTACTCTTTGTAATTCAGATGGTTTATTTCTGGGCTCTCTTTTCACGTTTGGCTTTTTATCATAAGAAACAGCAAAAAAGCAATCAATATCCTCCCGTTTCGGTGGTTATTGCAGCCAAAGACGAATGCCGTAACCTTAAAAACAACCTGCCTGCCATTCTGGAACAGGATTATCCCGGTTTTGAAGTGGTAGTGGTAAACCATGCATCGGTTGACGAAACCAAATCGCTGCTCAAAGAGCTTTCCGGTAAATACAACAACCTGAAACCGGTTCATATTGAGCAGGACCTCAATTTTTTTAAAGGAAAAAAATTCCCTTTATCCATAGGTATTAAATCGGCAAAAAACGAACTGTTGCTGCTCACCGATGCCGATTGCACTCCCGCTATCCCAAACTGGATAAAAGAGATGGTTTCCTCCTATACCGGCAATACGGAGGTAGTGCTTGGTTACGGCCCTTACAAAAAGGAAAAAGGGTTGCTCAACCTGCTTATAAGGTTCGATACTTTTCTGGTGGCGGTCAATTATCTCTCTTTTGCACTGGCCGGAAAACCTTACATGGGCGTAGGCCGCAACCTCTCCTACAAAAAAAGCCTTTTCATTAAAAACAAAGGCTTTATCTCCCATTACAACATTGCTTCGGGCGACGACGACCTCTTTATCAGCCAGGTGGCAAACAAAAAAAACACCGCCATTTGCATCGAACCGGACAGCTTTGTTTTCAGTGAGCCCAAAAAGAGCCTGAAACAATGGATAAAACAAAAGAGACGACACTTTACAACGGGAAAAAAATACAAACTTCCGGTACAACTGCTGCTGGGACTTTTCACCATTACGCAGTGGCTTTTTTATGTAATGCTGGTTTTATTACTGTCCATTCATCTTATTCCCCGGATAGTTGCCGGAATATATTTAATAAGAGCCGCTTCGCAACAGGTTATTTACAAATTGGCAGCCGATAAACTTAAAGAAAAACAAATCTTTGTATATTCGCTGCTATTGGAACCCCTGTTGATGCTGTTGATACCGCTGTTTTCTATCAGGGGATTATCGGGGAAATCGAACAAATGGAAGTAAACAACAGATTAACGGAAAAAGGCAGGCGCGATTTTGCTCTCATTAAAAAGGCGCTGGAAGAAGGCGACCAGAATGCCTATGCCGAGCTCATGGCCAACTACCGCGATTCGCTGTACTTCATGATGCTCAAAATGACCCGCAATCCGCACGACGCCGAAGACCTTACCATCGAAGCCTTTGGCAAAGCTTTTAAAAACCTGAAAAATTACACCCCCAACTATGCTTTCAGTACCTGGCTTTTTAAGATAGCCACCAACAACTGTATCGACTTTATTCGTAACAAAAACAAATCGGCTCAGGTTATCGACCAGTCGATGGACCGTACCGACGACCTGCCCGCCCGCATTCCCGATATTCATCTCGGACCGGAAGAGCAATTTATCAAACGTCAGAAAATAGAACTGATGCACAGTGTCATCGACAAAATAAAACCACACTACAAAAAACTGATTGAATTGCGTTATTTTAAAGAGTATTCCTACGAAGAAATTGTAAACGAACTGGATTTGCCTTTGGGAACGGTAAAAGCACAACTGTTCCGTGCCCGCGAATTGCTTTTCAACATCCTGAAAAACTCAAAAGAGAAAATTTAATTAAAGGAATAGCCCACGGTCATGGTGCTGCCCCAGTCGGTTTTCGATACGTCTTCGCCTTTCACACTGTCGTCAAAATCAAGATAAAACCTCACTCCCAAATAAAAATTGTTTACAATCTCAATATTGGCATCCAGTGTATAATTAAATCTCCACCTCTTTCCCGGTGTCAAACCGGTAAAAGTTGCAAGCAAGGAGGTTATTTGCAACTCCGGACTGGAATATTTATAATACCTGTAAGCTGCCGATACGATTGCCTCCAGATTTTTATCCGGATTACTTTTTTCTTTATTCCATTCCATATTGCCCACAGGCCCTACCGAAAAATAGAACCGATGACGCTGTGTATAGATCAAATCATAATTTACCACGGTCGAAATCATTAACCTCAAATCCAAACCCAACTCGGAGTTTACGTTATAACCCACAAAACCGCCAACCGACCAGCCTCTGTTGATGCGCTTCATCGAATATAAGGTTAAATCCGACTTAACGGAGGAAAGACTGTCGCCACTATATGTATCAATATTATTCCATTTTAAATTGTTCTCAAATTTTCTTTCCCTGTGATTAACATTTCCCGAAAAAGAGAACGACCCTATTTTGCTTCCCTTGGTATAGGAAAAACCAACATCGGCATTACCGCTTATTCGTTTCCAAAACCTGTTTTTTATGGGATATATCTCCACAATACTATTAATGGCAATGGTATCAAAACCATTGATAAAATTCAGTTTTACCGTCCTGCTTTTGTTGTCAACCATACCAAACGAACCGAAATAAACATCTCCGTTATTCAGCAAAACCTCAAACTTTTTGTTCGATTTAAAAGCCTTTATATTTTCCCTTTTCACATTTACGCTTCCCATTCCCGAGGTTTTGTACAACATCCTCCCGTAGTCCAGTTTTTTTATCTCCCCCGTAATGATGTTTCCGTTAAGCAATACCAGCGTATCGGTTTTCTGTGCTTTCAGATGCATCGAAAACAACAATAAAAAAATTATGGGAAAAAACTTAGCGGGTGACATAATTTATTTTTCGTTTACGCTGCAAAGGTAAAAATCTAAATCACATCAATAATAGCCTTACTGTTTTTTTGGGCGGCCGGGCAGGTTTATAGTTGCATGCCTTAAGGCATCGCAAGTGCTGTCCGCTTGTAGTCCTCGGTCTGCGAATGTTTCGGCTAATGCGGCGGCAGTAGCTCCCCTGTCGCTCTGCCTCCGCAAGCCTCAATCAGCCGCATCCCTCCGGGCTACCGCTTCCATCCCTGCCGCAACCTGACCTGACGGGTCGAAGGATGGTTAAAGGGTTAGAGACCCGTAAGGTCGTATATTGCCCATTATCCATACATTCCTCAACCTGCCGAGTCTCCTGCCCACATTTCCACGTTCGACACCGACAGGTTTACGCACCTCGTACCTCTCCTCCGTCACAATAGTGTCCTCTGAACTATGGGGTATAAATTACGTTAGTCAGCCTCATAACCGCCTTTCAGGACAGTCTTCCCTGCCACTGTTTCGTTCTGAATTCTAATGTCTTATGTCGGATATCTTACATCAATTAACAAAATTTCGGTTTTGTCATGTTCCGAGCCATCTAAAGGAAGGCTTGAAGGGTAGGAATGGAGAGGAATCTAACACTAACATTTCCTTTACAACAAAATAACATTTATAAAATCATTTGGAGATTCTTCGGAAACGCCAACACAATACCAATACCCGAGTTTCCTCAGAACCCGCCAAAACCTTAATCCTGCTCTTTTTTCGCACCGCACTCCGCAAAGCTTCGTACGGTGCTATTAATATATCGCCTGCTGTAACCAGCAAAGCACAATTCCCAGATTTTCGCAAAATTAAGTATCTATTCATTCCGCAACCTGCCGGATCTCTTCCCCGCAGGCCTGCGTTCGACGCCGACAGGTTATCGCGCCTCGTGCCTCCCCGCCGATACATATAACCTCCCCCATTCCAATTCCGATGCACCTAAGGCGGACTCCTGCCAGCATGTCTGTCTGCTGCTCATCGCAATCGTTTGCTAACCCCTTTCCCGTTATTTTATACCAATACCGGTACGACAAAAACAAGCCGATAAATTTATTTTCAAAAAGGTAAGCCGAAATTATCTATTTTCGGGGGCAGAAAAACGATAACGATGACAAAGAAACCGCATTTAAGTTTTTGGCAAATCTGGAACATGAGCGTCGGCTTTTTCGGCATCCAGTTCGGTTTTGCCCTGCAAAACGCCAATGTAAGCCGCATATTTCAAACCCTCGGCGCTGATGTCGGCAATCTGTCCATATTGTGGGTGGCTGCTCCCGTAACCGGATTAATTGTTCAGCCCATCATCGGGCATTACAGCGATAAAACCTGGAACAGGTTGGGACGCCGCCGCCCCTACTTCCTGGCAGGGGCCATATTCGCCTCACTGGCATTGCTCATCATGCCCAACTCACCTGCACTTTGGATTGCAGCCGGTATGCTCTGGATTATGGATGCTTCCATTAATATATCCATGGAACCGTTCCGTGCTTTTGTGGGCGATATGCTGCCTTCGGAACAAAGAACACAAGGTTTTGCAATGCAAAGCTTTTTTATCGGTAGCGGTGCGGTAATAGCCAGCGTTTTGCCTTGGGTGATGACCAACTGGTTGGGAATAAGCAATACAGCCCCCGAAGGCATTATCCCCGACTCTGTAAAATGGTCGTTCTATATCGGCGGGGTTGTCTATTTCACCGCTGTGCTTTGGACCATTATCACTACCAAAGAGTATCCCCCCGACCAACTGGAAGCATTTAATGCCGCTGAAGAGTTGCAAAACGACAAACCTGCACCGGAAACCAAAACGGCAAAAACCATCGACCACCACAAAAAAGGAAAAAGGCAACTTACAAACGGGATTTTATGGTTATTAAGCGGTGCACTGCTTACCTGGTGGTTTTATCATGCCGGGCTTAACAAAGACCTTTATGTTCTGAGTTTCGGCATGGCCGCCCTGGGACTACTCATGATGGCGTCCGGAGCTTTTCAGTTGAAAAAACAATCCAATGCACTGGTGGAGATTATGAACGACATGTTCGGCATGCCCAAAACCATGGCCCAACTTGCTTTTGTACAGTTTTTCTCCTGGTTT
>JALVZH010000238.1 GCA_027022105.1 Bacteroidales bacterium
AGATTCTTTTAATCTTTCCTTTTTTTATTAATCGTTCAATTGATTTTGAGGCAGATAGGTATTCATTTTTTTCAATTGACAATTCCTTATAGGTAAATATTTCACCTTCATTAATTGTTTTAATTTTTTCTTCTATTTTCCTTGCAGTACTCATACTGCAAAGATAAGTGATTTTTATAAAATGTCAAGTATTTTCCATGTTTTACTTGACTTTTTTAATGAAGCCTAACACCTCGTCCCAATCACTCAAACCCTGCTTGGAATTATTGGGACTTATTTGTTGGGCTTTTGTGCTTTTCATTCGTCATTTTTTTCAAGGTAAATATCGTCACTTAATTTTTTTAATGCTTTTAAACTATCTTTTTTATTCAGAACATTCAACTGATATTCAGCAATATCATTAAGTTGCTTAAACCTTTCATTTTTGGGAATACCTTTTCGTATCATTTCTGCGTTCATACTTTCAATATTTGAAAGAATAGCAAGTTCATTTATACTCGCAATATCTCTAATATTCATTCCTTTTTTGGCAAGTTCAGGATTTGCTTCTCTCCAATCTTTTGCCGTACTATTAAAAAGAGCTACATTTAATAAATCGGCTTCTTCCGCATAACTCAACCATTCAGTATTTTTGGTATAGTTCTTTTTGGGTAAAATATAGTTTTTAACAGCGTCCGTATGAAGATGATGATTTGCCTTACTTAATATTCGTTTTACATTCCATTCAATATTATATTGATTACTTTCTATTGCTTTAAATCTCTGGTACTCTTTTATTAAGTATAGTTTAAAAGTAGGACTTATTGCTGCACCAAATTCAAAAGCAATATCTCTCTATGAGCATAAGTTCCACCATACCTTCCGGATTTTGAAATTATGCCAATTGCATTTGTTTTTTCAATCCACTGTTTTGGGCTTAATACAAATGTTGGCAATCCTGCTTCTGATTTAAAGTGGTCAAATTACACCACTTTAAATTATTTATCCAAAATTAATCAATTTTTCAAATATTAAAAATGATTTTCTGATTATTATTTTTGCCCGACTGGGAACCGGGCCGTAAACACAACCTTCCCTTTAAAGTCTCATTCAATATTCCGGTAGAGTTTCACTAAAACTCCAGCAACTCCTTAGCCGCTTTTGCAATTTTTTCCTTGTTGGGAAGAATAGCATTTTCGAGGATACGGTTAAAGCCGATGGGTGTAAACTCCGCCCCTACCCTTTTCACGGGTGCATCCAGCGAGGTAAATGCCTCATCGGTTATAATGGCTGCTATTTCGCCGCCGAAACCGGAAAACACCTTATCTTCGTGCACAACCAGCGCACGGCTTGTTTTGCGTACCGAATTCAGGATTGTATCTTTATCCAATGGCAACAGCGAACGCACATCAACCACTTCAATACTTTTTCCTGTTTCCTTTTCTATTTCCTCAGCCATTTTCAGGCACATGGGCAATGTATTGCCGTAGGTAATAACGGACAGGTCGGTACCCTGGCGACGGATACGGGCTTTGCCGAACGGCACTTCAAAATCATCGGGGACAATGGCTTCGCTTTGCGGGTCGTTATAGAGCGCTTTGGGTTCCAAAAAGAGCGTCAGACCGCGCGAGCGTATGGCCGTGCGCAACAGACCGGCGGCATCGTCGGCAAAGGCGGGGTAAACAACGCGCAATCCGGGGAAAGTGGTCAGGGTAGCCTCTATGGTTTGCGAATGGTACAGCCCGCCTCCGATGTACCCGCCGGACGCAAGCCTTATGGTTACATTGGGGGCAAACTTGCCATTACTGCGCCAGTAATCGTGCGAACTGTCAACAAGCTGTTCCATGGCCGGCCAAAAATAGTCGGCAAACTCGGCACCTTCGATTACAATCCTTATTTTATCGTCAAACCGCGACATTCCGTTTGAAGTTCCCACAATGTAATCTTCGGCAATGGGCGCATTAAACACCCTCACTTTGCCGAACTCCTTTTGCATTCCTTTGGAAACATTGAAAATACCGCCTTTTTCTTTGTTGGCCATGTCCTGTCCCCATATAAAAGTATCGGGATTGTGCCTGAATTCGGCTTTCAATGTTTCGTTTAACGCCTGAATCAGTTTCTTTTTTTCTCCTTTTGTACCGTCATGGGTTCCATCGGGATATTTTGTGCTTACATATGGCTCGGGAGTAACAAATTTATGTATGGTTGCAGGATCGGGATCGGGGGCTTTAATGGCTTTTTTGTGTGCCGCCGAAATCTCTTTTTTAGCCTCTTTGTCAATGGTATCCAGTTCTTCTTCAGTAAATTTGCCCGAGTGCAGCAACTGAATGCGGAACCGGGTCAGCGGGTCGGAAAGCTTTACACAATGGCGTTCGTTTTCATCGCGGTAAAGTTCGTGCCTGTCGGAATTGGAGTGGGAATGAATGCGCACACAGTTGGCATGAACAATCACCGGCAGACTGTTTTCAAGGGCATACTTTTTTGCTGCCGCCATGGTTTCCATACTGTTAAAAACATTTTTCCCGTCGCA
>JALVZH010000239.1 GCA_027022105.1 Bacteroidales bacterium
TTACTGAACAAAAAGCACGAAAAAACCGGTACAAAATTAACAAAAGCCAGTGGAATTATTTCTTTCGAATCTTATTTGTAAACTGTATGAATTGGTTTTACATTTTTTTTGCGGCAGGGATAGAAGCGGCAGCCCGCAGCCGCATTTTAGCTGAACAGCCCTGCCGGCGAGGACTACAAGCAAACAGCAGATTGCGATGCCTTGCGGCATGCAATTGCAAGCCTGCCCGTCTGCCATTATAAATAAAACGCTTTTGAACAGCGAAAACAATTTCACAATTTTGTTTAAATCCTTTTTAAATTAAAGTTGTTAAAGGAATTTAAGTAAAGCACGTAGTGAGTAATCGTGCCAAATTTGTATTTTCGTGCAAAATTTTTTGCAAACGATTTAAACAGAATCTTATGGCTAAAATCAGAGGAGCTATTGTAGTTGACATTGACGCATGTAAGGGGTGCGGCGTATGCGTGCCGGCATGTCCGACGGATGTCATTGCACTGGCAAGTGAGGTAAACGGCAAAGGTTACAATTATGCTTATATGGCTAATCCGGAAGCATGTACCGGGTGTACCAACTGTGCCGTAGTATGCCCTGACGGTGTAATTACCGTTTACAGGGTAAAAGTTCAATAGTTTAACAACAAAAAAAAAGAATAAAAGATATGGGTGAATTAAGATTAATGAAAGGTAACGAAGCGCTGGCGGAGGCTATTATCCGCGCCGGTGCCGACGGTTACTTCGGATACCCCATAACTCCGCAATCGGAAGTGGTGGAGTACCTTACGGCAGAGAAGCCGTGGGAACGGACAGGCATGGTTGTATTGCAGGCCGAAAGTGAAGTGGCTTCCATCAATATGCTTTATGGCGGAGGCGGATCGGGTAAAAAAGTGGTAACATCATCATCGAGCCCCGGCATCAGTTTGATGCAGGAGGGGATATCATACATTGCAGGTGCTGAAATTCCGGCTGTAATTGTAAACGTAATGCGCGGCGGCCCCGGCCTTGGCGACATACAGCCTGCTCAATCGGACTATTTTCAAACCACCAAAGGCGGCGGACACGGCGATTACCGATTAATAGCACTGGCACCATCGTCGGTTCAGGAGATGTCGGATTTTGTTCCCGTGGCATTCGACCTGGCTTTTAAATACCGTACGCCGGTTATGATTCTTTCGGACGGTGCCATAGGCCAGATGATGGAAAAAGTGGAACTGTTCGAGCCTATTCCTCGGTTAACGGATGAAGAGGTGCAGGAACGTTATCCATGGGCTACCAACGGCAAACCCAAAGGTGGTGAGCGCAGGGTACTTACTTCACTGGACCTTGACCCGGCACGGCTCGAAGAGCACAACCACCACCTGCAGGAGAAATACCGTAAGATAGAGGAAAACGAAGTGCGCTACGAGGCTCTGGAGTGCGACGATGCCGAATATGTAATTGTAGCTTACGGAACCAGCGCCCGTGTGGCACTTAAAGCAATCCACCTGTTAAGGGCAAAAGGTATTAAAGCCGGATTGTTGCGCCCCATTACCGTTTGGCCGTTCCCGACCAAAAAGATACAGGAACTGGTGGAACAAGGTGTAAAAGGATTCCTCTCTTCGGAGATGAGTACCGGCCAGATGGTTGAAGATGTAAGGCTGGCCGTTAACGGCAGAGCCAAAGTTGAATTCTGCGGCCGCGTGGGAGGCATGATTCAGTCACCCGAAGAGGTTGTGGAAGCATTGGAAACAAAAGTAATAGGAGGATAAGCCATGTCAGAAATCAGCATACAAGAGATTATCAAACCGGAAAATCTGGTTTATCAGAAAACGAAACTGATGACCGACAAAACCCTGAGCTATTGCCCGGGTTGCGGCCACGGAACAACCCACCGCCTTATTATGGAGGTAGTTGAAGAACTCGGACTGGAGAACGACACCATTGGCATTGCTCCCGTGGGATGTTCGGTACTTGCTTACGAGTTTATGAATGTGGATATGCAGGAAGCGGCACACGGAAGGGCGCCGGCCCTTGCAACAGCCATCAAAAGATTGTGGCCCAAAAAGACCGTTTTTACCTATCAGGGTGATGGCGATCTGGCAGCCATTGGTACCGCCGAAACCATCCACGCCTGTAACCGTGGTGAAAAGATTGTAATCGTCTTTATCAACAACGGTATTTATGGTATGACCGGAGGACAGATGGCACCTACCACACTGGTGGGCATGAAAACCTCCACATCGCCGTATGGTCGTGATGTTGCGCTTATGGGTAACCCATTAAAAATTACCGAGTTGATTGCTCAGCTCCCCGGCACCTATTACGTTACCCGCCAGGCTGTTCACACACCCTCGGCTGTTCGTAAAGCAAAACGCGCTATCAGAAAGGCTTTCCAGAACCAGTTGGACGACAAACCCGGATTAAACTTCGTGGAAGTGGTATCCAACTGTAACTCGGGCTGGAAGATGACCCCCGTGGATGCCAACAACTGGATGGAAGAGAACATGTTCCCTTATTATCCGATTGGCGATATTAAAGTTGACGGCGAATTAGTTAAATAATTTTGAACATTAAACGCTAAGAAAAATGACTGAAGAAATAATCATAGCAGGTTTTGGAGGACAAGGAGTGCTTTCCATGGGTAAAATTCTGGCTTACTCGGGTATTATGCAAAACCAGGAGGTAAGCTGGATGCCCTCATACGGCCCCGAGATGCGCGGAGGTACCGCCAACGTCACCGTTATCTTAAGCGACGAACGTATCTCTTCCCCTATCCTCAGGGCTTATGACACTGCCATCGTCCTCAACCAGCAATCAATGGATAAATTTGAAGAGGCAGTAAAACCTGGCGGAGTATTACTGTACGATCCCAACGGAATAACGCGGCATCCCACCCGTAAAGACATCAGCATATACAAAGTGGAGGGCGCAAAAAAAGCAGCCGAAATGGGTAATACAAAAATATTCAACATGGTGGTGCTGGGTGCTTATCTTAAAATCAAACCGGTAGTGGAATTTGACAATGTTATTAAAGGTCTGAAAAAATCACTTCCCGAAAGATATCACAAACTCATTCCGCTCAATGAAGATGCTATCAGAATGGGAATGAAGAGCGTGGAGGTTGTTAATGTGGTGAAATAGGATAGTATTTTATTGTATTATCAATATGAAAACCGGAACAGGAGATGCCTGTTCCGGTTTTTTTATATCAATCTTTTCGGCAATATACTCAGATAATGCTTATTAATCATTATCAGGGCGGCCGGTTTTACAGTTGCATGCCTTCAGGCATCGCAATCTGCTGTTCGCTTGTAGTTGCAAGCTATAGGCTTCGCAATCTACCGCTCCCATCCCTGCCGCAGTTTAACCTGACGGATTGAACGCTGGTTGCGGGCAGGTCTCCGTCAGGTTGAAGAATCATGTAATAATAATGTTAACAGGCAGACAATTACGGAGAATAGTATCCTGTTTTCTTCCTGTTTTCATCAAATATTTTTAACACTTTCAATACCGTTTCGGCATCCTGTTTTATTGCTTTGTTGTCCGACTGCGCCATTTGTTTCAGGTTGTTGCGGCAGAAGGCTGACAAGTTTAAATCCCAAAGCAGTACCATGGCCGAAAGGCGAAGATACTCGTTTTTTTCTTTGGTGCTGCGCAGGTTTACCGGCTCGGTGTTAACGTAATCACGGATTTTTGCCTTCGAGGGCAAAAATCCCGCCAAAATCTGACTTTATTCTTTCTTTTCGCACCGCACTGCGTACGGTGCTACGTATATATCGCCCGCCTCAGGCGGGCGAGCCCACCCTCTGCCGCAATGACCCGTTCTTAATTCTAACACGAGTCTGCCGCCGGTTGATCGGATATCTGACATAAAACAAATCACACCAAACATAATACATCCAAATGTGCTTATTTTTCAATTAAAATAATGTAAAGGATATCATTTCGGAGATTCATCGGGCGCGCCTGCCCTTTGGCTTACTTGTTGGCGCCCTCTGAATTATCTGGTATAGTGCATGTTATGTTTCCTTACTCACTTGATCATTGATTACTTCTCCACCTCGGGCTGATATCATATTAAACATATTACATAATACATCAAAAATAATACATAATAAAGCTTGTCCGCCGCAAGCTGAACGAATATCGAATGATGATTTTTTGTCGGGTTCCGGATTATTCAATTGTTCATAAATCTGTATTTCTTCATTCATCAATAAATCTTAAATCGTTAATCGATGTTCGATATTCTTCTAACATGCTCAATTCCTGCGTTCTATATTTCCCTGTTTTCGTCCTTTCAGGTCTCCACCCACATGGCCTTCGGCGACCTGAAAGGACAGCCTCTGCCAGCGCCCCGATTCCGATCCACCTGAGACAGGGAGGAATCTCATGCAAATGCTTCTTTTCTCCATTGGTAAGCCGATTTTCTCTTACTTTTGCATTTTGATTCAGTTTTATGAAACAATTACTTAAATTTTTATTAATCAGGGTTTTTGGTTGGGAGATAAAGGGCTCAATTCCGCCTGATGTAAAAAAAGCGGTAATTATAGTTGCCCCCCACACCAGTTTGTTGGATTTTGTTGTCGGGAGGATTGCGTTTTGGCAACTAAACGTTGACGTGAAGTTTATGATCAAATCGGAGGCTTTTAAATGGCCATGGGGATACTTTTTGAAAAAACTGGGCGGCATACCGGTAAAGCGGGGAAGACCGTCCTACCTTTTGCTGCAAATCTTACGGCATTACCGCGACAGTGAATCTTTTTTTACCGTTATTACCCCCGAAGGAACACGTGCACTGGTAAAGGAATGGAAACGGGGATTTTATGAGATAGCCGTCAAAGCCAATGTCCCCATAGTGATGGCATATATCGATTACAAATACAAAAAAGGCGGTTTGGGGCCGGTTTTTTATCCCACGGGTGATTTTCAGAAAGACATGAAAGAGATTGAGCGGTTTTACAGGTCGTTCAACGGAAAGCACCCCGAACGGTTTAACCTTACAAATAAAGATTGAGATGATTAAAAACAGGGGTTGGATTACAATATTAGTTACAGCATTTATAGTTGCCTTATCAATATCCGGTGTATTGGCACAACGAACATATACAGCCGTACAGATAACCGGTAAAGCACCCCGTATCGACGGAAAAACAGATGCGGTTTGGGATGCGGCACCATGGTCGGGCCATTTTACCCAATATGAACCTTACAACGGTAAAGAACCGACACAGCAAACTGCTTTTAAGATAATGTACGACAACAACAATCTCTATGTTTTAATCCGCTGTTATGATACCGAGCCGGATAAGATTGAGCGGAGGCTGACCCGTCGCGATAATTTTCAGGGCGACTGGGTAGCCATAGGAATTGATAGTTATAATGATGATCTTACGGCCTTTGCATTTTCGGCCAACGCAGCAGGTGTTAAGGGCGACGTGAAATTTTCCAATGATGATAAAATGGATATAACCTGGGATGCAAAATGGTATTTAAAAACCACTGTAGATTCGCTGGGATGGCTCGCCGAAATGAAAATTCCTTTTACACAGCTCAGGTTTTCCAAATCTGCTGCTCATAAGTGGGGCGTTCAGGTAATAAGAGCTGTTTTCAGAAATCAGGAAACCTCGGTTTGGAATCCCGTGTCGAAGGAGCTTTCGGGATGGGTAAGCCATTTTGGTGTATTGGACGGAATAAACAACATCAATCCAAAAAAAGAGGTGGAATTGATTCCTTATGTAATGGGGAGTCTTACAACGGAAGAAAAAGAGGAAGGAAACCCCTTTAAAACAGGGCAATCCTGGAATTATTCCGCCGGACTCGACGGAAAGATAGCAGTAACCAACGATTTGACACTAAACTTCACGGTAAACCCCGATTTCGGACAGGTGGAAGCCGACCCTTCGGAAGTGAATCTTACCGCTTTTGAAACCTATTTTCAGGAAAAAAGGCCTTTTTTTATTGAGGGAAACAATATTTTTAACTTTCCGTTGGGTGCCGGAAACAACCCTTATAACAGGGAAAATCTTTTTTATTCACGGAGAATCGGAAGATCGCCGCATTATTATCCTGTAACAGGTGAAAACGAATATGTGAAAGAAAATAACCGGACTCGGATACTCGGTGCTTTTAAACTTTCGGGAAAAACCAAAAACGGATGGTCAATAGGGGTAATGGAATCGATAACCAATCGCGAAACAGCCCTTATCGACAGTCTTGTGACACGCCGAAAAGAAACTGTAGAGCCGTTAACCAACTATTTTAATACCCGGATTCAAAAAGACCTTAACAATGGAAATACACTGATAGGCGGAATGGTGACAGCCACTAACCGCTTTATCAACGACAATACTCTGGAATTTCTTCCGGCTGCAGCCTATACGGGCGGTATGGATTTTACGCAATACTGGAAAAACAGAGCTTACCGTTTTAGTGCAAAAGCCATCGGCAGTCACCTTGAGGGCACCACCGAGGCTATTACTCAGTTGCAGGAAGCCCCTCAGCGCTATTATCAGCGACCTGATATGCCCAAAGAGGTTGATACCACCCTTCGGGTTTTGCAAGGTACTGCCGGAAGTGCCGAAATTGCAAAAATAGGTCAGGGCCACTGGCGCTATGGAGTAAAGGGGTTGTGGTTAAGCCCCGGACTGGAACTCAACGACCAGGGGTATTTAAGAGCTGCCGATGTGGTAAAACTGACTTCATGGATCGGATACCAGATTTGGGAACCGTTTTCTGTGTTTAGAAAGATGAATATCGAAATGGGCCAGTGGAGCGGATGGGATAGTTGGCTTACCAATACATGGAACGGAGGTAATTTTAGCTTTTGGACACAGTTGAAAAATTACTGGGCGGTTTCGTTGCGAACGCATGTTTCTTCGTATAGTTTGAACAGGCATGTGTTAAGGGGAGGCCCGTCAATTTTGGAACCCGGAAGTGTTAATTTGAAGTTGTCTCTGAGAACCAATAATACCAAAAAGTTTTTTATCGGTCTTTCTTACAACTTTGGAAAAGGATTTCAGGATGTAAAAAAATCGTGGGGAATGGGGGTTAAATTGACCTATCAACCGGTACCTTCGCTCAATCTGTCCGTTGAACCCGGTTACAATACTTCATTCAGCAAACTGATTTATGTTAAAACCTTTAATAAAGATGACGATAACGCTCTTTATCTTACCTCTTCCATTAAAAAAGAGGTTTTTAGAATGGATGTCAGAATCAACTTTTCGCTCACACCTGACCTGTCCATTCAATATTGGGGACAACCTTTCTTCTTTTCGGGCGATTATTCGGGATTTAAAAAAGTAGTAAACCCGAAACAAAAACAATTTGACGACCAATTCCATCTCTATCAGGGTGATGAAATATGGTATGATGAAACCTCTTCGACCTATTATATAGATGATAACGGTAATGGCAATGCCGATTATTCCTTTGGCAATCCCGATTTCAGCCTAACCGATTTCCGGTCGAATTTTGTGGCTCGCTGGGAATATACACCCGGTGCGGCATTATACCTTGTTTGGTCGCAAACCCTGAGTAATTATGATGGCAACGGTATTTTTGATTTTAATGACCACTTGGAACTTTTCGGTGATGGCAAACCCGTTAATGTATTCCTTATTAAATTTAGCTACCGGTTGAGTATGTAACAATTGTTGCTCCGAAATACACAAAGAAGTTGTTTAAAGTTAACGTGATGATAATGAATATAAAATATTGGAAACCAGAAAATGAATTCCATTGTTCCCCTCCTTGGAGAGCTTGTCCCGACTTTACGTCGGGAGGTGTAGGGGTGGGTCTATTAAAAAAGATATTCACTTTTCTGGTTTCCAATATTTTACAATATAACTGATTAATTAGACTTTTAACAGGTTCAAAGTTTTGAACGCTGTTATTAATAATCCACATCCGAAACATCACATCAAATTTTACCATATTTTTGGCTGATATATTGTTTCAATGAATAAAGCGGGAATATTACTGATTACGGCATTTTTATTTCTTTACTTTCAAGAAAGTCTTAAAGCACAGCAGTGGTTTAACGGCTTTGATAATTTCGATACGGCGATAAACTGGATTAATACAGGACATCTTATTGAAGATCAATACGCTTATTCGGGAATACTTTATTCCCGGACAGGAAATGATAATCCTTACGGCCCGGGTGTAAAAAGTGTTTTTCCGGAAAATATTCAAGGTAAAAACTGCATGTTGGTCGTATCGGGTTATGCCCGCATTCCGGTAACGGATCCCGGCCGCAATTACGTCACTTCATTTACCAAAAACGTCACGCA
>JALVZH010000240.1 GCA_027022105.1 Bacteroidales bacterium
ATAAAAATTAATGGCTAAAGCCGTTGGTTTTTTCTATGGTGCAAACCGCACTAAAGTGCGGCAGAGGAATGTATCTGATTAATCTTTCTGAATTTACGCAATAGCATTGAAAAAAGGACAGGGAAACATCTCTGTTTATTATAAATATATTAACAAGTGTAAGGAATCTCGGGTTATTGATAATAAGTTTGAGTTTTTACAAGGCCGGAAGTCTTTTATAATTTCTCCATCAGCCGGATAAAATAATCCTTTCTGCGGGAGGAGACAGGTACTTTTGAGCCGTCGGACAAAAAGATCATGGCACTGCTTTTTTCAAAATATTCCACCTTTCGCAAATTAATAAGATGCGACTGATGTACCCTGAAAAATCCCTCCTCGGAAAGAAGGCTTTCCATGTCTTTCAGAGTTCGCGAAAGGATTAGCGATTTGCCATTTTCCAAAAAAACCGTTGAATAATTCTTGTCCGATTCGCACCTGATTAGTTCATTCACTTTAACACTGTAAATGGAATCCTGTGTTTTCAAAACCACCCGTGGCTCCGATTTGTTCCTGTTAAGAAAATTGTCCAGCTTAATCCTGTTGTGTTGTTCGTCGGGGTGCGAAAGTGCCGCCTTTTCAACCGAGCGAATTACTTCATGGGTATTTACCGGTTTCAGAAGGTAATCTATAGCACTGAATTTGATTGCCTTAATGGCGTATTGTTCAAAAGCGGTAACAACCACAAAACTGAAATTAATGGATTCCAAAGCGCTCAGCAGATCGAATCCGGTACCGTCGGGCATTTGTATGTCCAGAAAAACCAGTTCAGGTTGTAACTCTTTTATCATTTGCTTCCCTGTCTTAACACTGTCCGCTTCACCAATCACCTCTGCCTGCGGCGTGTACAGTTCAAGGATATTGCGTAGAACCTGACGCACATTAGGCTCGTCATCTATTATTAATGTTCTCATATTTAAAAAATTGAGGATTTATATTTTAAAGGAATCCTGAACGTGACCCGGGTTCCCGCTATCTTTTCATTATCGTCTCTTATTGCATTAATCATGAACGATGACCGGTATTTATATTTCTTTTCCAGAATATTTAACCGGTTCTTCGTAATTTGTAATGCTGAGGGCCTGTCTTTGTAACTCAATGATATCGTATTTTCTATTCCGATTCCGTTATCCGTAATATCAATAAGCAGCTCGCTTTTTTTCTCAACAATACTGATAGAGACCAAACCCTTTTCCTCTTTTTTAAAGATTCCGTGTTCCAGGGCATTTTCAATGATGGGTTGAGCGAGCATGGGAGGCATCATAATCAGATCGGTTTCAATGGATTCGTCTATGTGAAACTCAAAATCGAATTTCCCGGGATGTCGCAACTGTTGCAGGTTTAAATAAAGACGTAACGTTTCTATCTCTTCCTCCAGCGATATAAACTCTTTTTGACTGTTGTTCAGTATTGTGCGGAACAAATTGGCAAAATAGCTCATGTAATTGACGGCTTTCTCTCTGTCGTTATTGAAAATATAGCTTTGTATGGAAGATAATGTGTTGTGAAAAAAGTGCGGATTGATCTGCAACCTGAATAACTGTTGTCTTATTTCTAAATTCTGATATTGTTGTTTCAACTCTTTTTCACGCCGGTTGATAATTAAAATAACAAGTATTACAAAAGAGAGAAGCAAAAAAACATAAAACAGTTTTGTTTTGTAAAAAGGTGCCAAAACAAGAATAGACAATGAGGCAGGTTGCAGACTCCAGTGTCTGTTTTCATCACCGAGAAGCAGCAGAAGTTCATATTTGCCCGGAGGAATATTCGAAAGGTTTATTGTAAAGTTATTTTTGGGCAGTTTGATCCACTGATCATCAAATCCGCGTAATTTGTATTGATAAATATAATTGGCCGGCTGTGCCATGTCACTGCAATTTACTTTTAACGAAAAGAATTTATCTCCGGGTTTTAATGTTATCTGTTTGGGAAGATTTGATTCAGTATAGCGAAGCCGGTTGTTTATCCGGCAATATCCGAAAAAGGGAACCGGAAGTTTTTGTTTTACCGTAAGTCCACCGGGAGGAACAATATGAAACCCTCGGTCGGTACCAAGAAACATAGATTTATCCGAAAGACAACGCACTGCTCCCGTAAGGTGGTTCGACAAGAGCCCGTTTGCCGTTGTGAAACGGTTAAACTTATTTGTTTCCGGATTATAACTAAACACCCCGTTGTTTTCGGTGGCAATCCAAAGAATATTTGACGAATCACAAGCAATTCCCGTTAAATTTTCCGGCAGCGAACTGCTCTCTATGGTGATAAAAGTGTCTTTTGCAGGAATGTATTTTTGCAACACTTTTCCGGCAATCCACAAACCACCCTTTTTGTCAAAAGTCAATCCTTTTACCTCGTTAGAATGAAGTCCCCTGCTGTTTTTATCACTGAAATAGGCCGTAATGGTATCAGGACCGGGAAAAAGATGATGCAGACCACCGTCGGTAGTGCCAAACCAAACAGTGCCGTCGTGTGCGGTTATCATACATGTTGTTAATCTGGAGTAATCGGAACGTTTCAGCTCATTTAAGAAATCTTTTCCGAATTTTTTTCTCTTTTTATCAAACACCCTGATGCCGTCAGCACCCCAAAATCCCAACAGCATTCTGCCATTACCGTCTTCTGCAAAATCTTCGTACCAGTCTTTGGTTAAATTGTCTGGTTCAAAAGTATGTGTTTCAAAGGTTTTTGTTTTCGGGTAATAAATCTGAAAACCGGTGCCGCTCCATAATCCTATCCAGATATCACCATCACTGTCGGTATAAAGCGAATTTATATGGTTGTCTGCCAGACTGTTTTTTATTTTGTTCGAAGTTTTATAGGAGATAAAATGTCTGTGATACCTTTCAAAAAAATCAAGTCCGTCCGATTTGTATCCGATCCATAAATTCCCCTCATTATCTTCCGTAACGGCTGTAACATAGTTCCCCGACGGAGTATTTTCTTCATCGGGAATTTCTCTGAACGATTGTAACCCATTTTGCCGACGCGGATAAATACTGATACCGTTATCGGTTCCAATCCAGATATTACCGAAACTATCTTCCATTAATTTATAGATGTAGTTTCCCGAAACAGAGTTTTTATTGAACTTATTATTTTTATAAAGAAGCAACCAGTTATCTTTCTTGTTTATCTGTTCCAAACCGTGGGCGGTGGCTACCCAAATGTTCTTTTTGCTGTCGGTAAAAATCTGATAAGTAGTTCCTCTTCTCAACTTTTTTATTGAATCGGCAGGCTTGTCATAATAAAAAATTCCATCGGTACCAAGTATCCAAAGAACCCCTTTATCATCTTCATAATAACCGGTTACATCACTTCTTTTGTAATGAAGATCGTCATCATCATAAAGATAGAAATATGTCTTTAAATAATCAGATTCTTTTGTTTTTAAATTATACCGCATGGGATGTAAGCCACGGCCTCCCCACCATAAATTATTTTTGCCATCCATGAACATAGGATGATAGCGGTAATACCGTTGGTGTTCTTTAGTGTGCTTCAAAACCACTTCTGTCGTTCCGGTTTCGGGGAAATAACGAAGTAGTTTTCCGCTATAGGTATCAAGCCACAACGTATTGTCACGACCACACACAGCTCCTCTTATGTACGGTTCGACATCTGATTCCAGGCTTTTTTTCATTGAGATAAGCCTGAAAGAATCAATCCCGGGAACATAATGGTAAAAACCGTGCTCGGA
Source organism: Bacteroidales bacterium (assembly GCA_027022105.1). Taxonomy (GTDB): domain Bacteria; phylum Bacteroidota; class Bacteroidia; order Bacteroidales; family F082; genus Sulfidibacterium. The sequence continues at coordinate 3,734 of JALVZH010000240.1, forward strand.
ACCTGCATACAGTACGCCTGTGCTGTCGAGTACAAGACAACTTATATTGCCGTCGGCAAATCCTTTCGTGTTATCAGGGTTCCTGTTATAAACCTTAAAAGACGTACCGTCAAACTTGTTTAATCCGCTTACCGTGGCTATCCAGATGTATCCTTTGGTATCTTGCAGGATGTCGGTAACAGTCCGGTGGCTCAACCCCTCATCCGTTCCTAATCTAATAAAACGCTCTTGAGGATCTATTTCCGGCTCTGAAAGCAAAGCTCTGAGATTTTGTGCTGAAAGCTGAAAAGATGCAGTCAAAAGAACAACAAAAACCAAAATACAGGAATGGAACTGTTTATTCATCAGGATTGTGTAAATGATTAAGAATTTGCTTTACCTTTTCTTCATCCTGCAGCGTACCGTCAATCCAATGAATGGCAATGCCTCTTTTTTCCATTCTGCGAAACCATGTCATTTGCCTTTTTGCAAACTGATGAATGGCTGTATTGAGCCTGTTAAACATGGTTTGAAAGTCAATCTCTCCCGTAACATATTGGGTTACATATCTGTATTCGAGGCCGTAAAATACCAGTTGTTCCGGTTTTAATCCACTGTTTAACAGACTTTTTACCTCTTCAACCATTCCGTTTTTCAGTCGTTTCTCCAGCCGTTGGGTAATACGTTGTTTTATAACGTTCCTTTCAAACCATATCCCGAAAATTACCGACGGAATGGCGGGAAAAAACTTTTGTTCCGGGTCTGCTTGTTCGTGTTCCCTTATTTCAATGGCTCTTAGCGTTCTTTCCCTGTCGGTAATGTCGGTTGTGTTGTGTAGCGAACCGTATGTTTTTAATAATTCGATAAGTTCCTCATGCGATTTGTTTTTCAGTTTTTCTCTCAGCGCTCTGTTTTCAGGTACTTTTTTCAGCGTGTAACCCTGCAAAACCGCTTCGAGATACAAGCCTGTTCCGCCACACAAAACGGGTTGTTTATTTCGTGAGAGGATATCATTGTATGCCGTAAGAAAATCCTGCTGAAATTCAAAAACATTGTACTCATAACCCGGTTCTTTAACATCCACAAGATGATAAGGGATAGCTTTGCCGTTCACACAGTAATCTTCAATATCTTTTCCCGTTCCTATATCCATCCCTTTATATACCTGCCTCGAATCGGCACTGATAATCTCACCGTCTGTTATTGAAGCAAGCAAAGCAGCCAGTTTTGTTTTTCCCGTGGCTGTGGGACCCAATATGGTTATCAGCTTTTTCATATAAATTGCTAAGATAATGTTTTATTATTTCCCATTGCTTTCATTTGTATCTTTGAAGGCGATAAATTTTTTAAAACAAAATAAAATTAAGTCTTCAAATTATGAATGCACATGAAATTGATTTTAAAATTTACGGTGACGACATGCAGTTTGTTGAAATAGAACTGGATCCGGAAGAGACCGTTGTTGCCGAGCCCGGCGCCATGATGATGATGGATGAAGGAATTGTAATGAATACCCTGTTTGGCGACGGCAGCAATAACGACAACAGTATATTGGGAAAGCTTTTTTCCGCCGGGAAACGCGTACTTACCGGCGAAAACCTCTTTATGACCGCCTTTACCAATACCGGTTTCGGTAAAAAACATGTCTCTTTTTCGGCACCATACCCGGGGAAGATTATTCCTGTTGACTTGACAAAATATAACGGCAAAATTGTCTGCCAAAAAGATGCTTTTTTGTGTGCCGCCAAAGGAGTTTCCATAGGTATTGAGTTTACCAAAAAGCTTGGTGCGGGATTTTTCGGCGGTGAAGGATTTATTTTGCAAAAACTCGAAGGCGACGGCATGGCTTTTATTCATGCCGGCGGAACACTGTTTGAAAGGGTTCTGAACCCGGGAGAGGTTATGAATGTGGATACCGGCAGCCTTGTGGCGTTTACTTCACAGGTTGATTACGATATTCAATTTGTAGGCGGAATAAAAAATACCCTTTTCGGTGGTGAAGGCGTCTTTTATGCCCGCATGCAGGGTCCCGGAACCGTTTGGGTACAATCGCTGCCATTCAGCCGCCTTGCCGACCGGATTATTGCATCGGCCCCGCGTACAGGAGGCAAACGGAGAGGTGAAGGAAGTATCCTCGGCGGTTTGGGCGATTTGCTGGATGGAGATAACAGGTTTTAGAGGTACAAACGGTTAAACAAAAAGAATTTATAATTAATATTGATGAATTCGTTTGAAGCTTTAACAGTTAGACAAATTATAAAATATTGAAAGCCAGAAAAGTGAATATCTTTTTTTTATAAACCCACCCCTTCACCCCTCCAAGGAGGGGAATAATGGAATTCATTTTCTGGCTTTCAACATTTTATAATACATCACAATTAATTAAACACAAGTTCAAACCGCAAAGCATTTTAAATAATATTTTAACTAAAAAAAATGGCAAAAAGCATATATCAAATTCAAATTGCATTAAAAGGATTTAAGCCCAAAATCTGGAGAAGAATATTGGTGGCGTCCGATTTGTCGCTATCAGATTTTCATAAAATAATCCAGACCACAATGGGGTGGACAAATTCACATTTACACCAGTTTATTAAAAACAGAAAATATTATTCGCCGAAAATGGAAGATGATGATTTTTGGGAAGAATCCAATTCTGTGGATTATAAAGATTTAAAAATATCCGATTTGCTGGAAAAAGAGAAAGATAAAATTGTTTATGAATATGATTTCGGTGACGGATGGATGCACGATATCAAACTTGAAAAGATTCTACCTTTTGATAGCAACATAAAACATCCCGTATGCTTAGCGGGCAAAAATAATTGTCCGCCGGAAGACTGCGGAGGAGTTTGGGGATATGCCGGTTTGCTTGAAATATTGAGTGATCCCGAACATCCGGAATATGAAAATTATATTGAATGGCTGGGCGGAGAATTTGATCCGGAATATTTTGATATAGAGGAAGTAAACGAATTGTTACAGGAAGAGGATTACGGATGTTTTGATGTTTGGTGGTAAATAATTTAAAGAAACAAGTTTACACTGTTTTGTTTCTTTTAACCGACATTATACCTATCTTTGCAATGAAAGGAGAACTATTATGACAGTTATAATTAAAAAAGGAGCCGGAAAAAAAAAGCTGGATGAGATATTAAAGAAAATAAAACACACCAAAAAACTACATGCCCACAGGCATTTAGGAAAAGTAAAATGGGGTGAAGATGCTCTTGAATATCAGAAAAATATAAGAAATGGATGGGATTAGTATAGTTTCCGATACAAATCCGCTCATATATTTGCTCAATGGTAACCGTGAGGTGGCAAATTATCTTGATGGAAAACAGATCTGGATTTCTGTTATCACTGAATTAGAATTGTTTGGAAAGAAAGACTTAAATACTAATGAAATTAAGGAAATCAACTTGCTACTGGAAAGTTGTTTTATTGCCGATATGAACCTTCATATTAAACAAATAACAAAAGATTTAATGCAAAAAGTTTCTGTCAAACTACCAGATGCAATTGTTGCTGCTACTGCCATTTATCTTGATTTTCCACTGTTAACAGCTGATGCAGGATTTGAAAAAATTCCGGGATTGAATTTGATATTGCTGGAAGTTTAATTCAGGTTTTCTTTTCTTAACCTGCCGGATTTTTTCACTCTTGGTCCTGCTTTCAATCTGATAGGTTTTTATGGCTCCAAACCATCTATTCTTACAATAAAAAAAGCGATGAGCCACAAAAGGCATCATCGCTTTAATAATACAAAACACGAGTAATATTAACTTTCCAGCTCTTCTTTATCCTTTTTGTAATAGTTATACGCTTTCTTTGCACCGTAGCCGGCACCAAGACTCAACAATATGGCCAAACCGCTGCCTACCGGTGCACCGCCGCCTATGGGCTGATCGCCTGCCTGCGGAGCACCCGGCGGATCGGACGGATTTGTTCCAGCATAAGCTCCCGAAACAGCAAAAAACAAACTAACAACAACTATTGCAAATATGGCTTTTATCTTTTTCATGATCTCTGATTTTTTCATGGTTAACATTTCATTTATTATTTAAAAATAAACACTTTACCCGTATAACTGTTTTTATCGGTAATAACTCTAACCAGATAATATCCAACCTGTTCAGAGACCCAGAGTTTGTTCACCGGCTGATCGGGAACACGTTTACTGAAGAGTTCTTCGCCGTTGATGTTATATACCGAAACTTTTTTGATTACCTCATTGGGCTCGTTTTTCTTGATATAAACATACTGGCGATAAGAATAGATGTCCACAGGATTGTCCACACTGTTTTCGTCAATACCAGTCGGACCGAAGAAGTGCAGAATAAACCGGTCGTGCGGTTCGTAAGGAACGGCAGTAAATGTATAATGGGGGTTGTTGTTCAGGTAAATCCAATTGTTGTTGTCTTTTTTGTCTTCCAACCAGATTTCATTCTGATCTTCAAAGGTCTCAATACCTTCAAAATCAAACGTATATTCACCGCTGTATCCACATTGGAAATGAACAGGAACGCTTACCATATCGCCGGAAAGTCCGGCAAGAGGCAGGAAATTTATCGAAAGTTCCGAGCCGTCTTCTGCAATACTCTCAATTTGTGTTGCATCCTCATACATACTGTTTATCTTGTATGCATCAATTGCAGGATCATAGCCGGATGTAGCATCTTCAACAAAACGCACAATCAGTTGGTCTTTAAAGCCGTAATCTCCACCCGAAACTCTCATGGTCAGTTCATTGGGATTAATATCGCGGAATGCTACATTGTTATGAACCCTTTCACTATTTGTAAATGTAAATGTACCGGCTGATGTAGTCTCTACAAAAAAGCCCTGACCAACCTGAACATATTTGTTGCCTGACCCTGAACTCCATGTTTCGTAATTACCTGCAGATGGATCCCACTTCCATGTTTTATTATTAACTACAGTGCTATTGCTTGTATATAAAGCATTAAAGTCAATTGCCGATGGATAGGGATTGCTTATTAACTGATAATTTGAACCACCTGTAGTAATTGAATGGGTAACATTACCGGTGATAAATTCTCCGGTCATGTTCAGGGTATAAGGGGTTGCATCTGTCGTGGAAAGGCCTATACCGTCTCCGGTATGCACTTCATAAGTAGTGGAATTAATATTGTTCCACTGATCTGTTCCCTGATCATAGGTATAGGCATAAGTGTTTCCCGGTGACACATTAAATGCGCTGAGGAATGCTCCCGTACCACTTCCGGTATAATTTTCATCATCCAATGTGGGCCCTACAAGGTGCATGTAAAAACTACCTGCTCCGGCACTGTTACTTAGATAGGTTTGGACTTTTCCTGTACCACTTGTTCCGTAGGTAATGGTGCCATTATCAATGAAGGAGCCTACACCTGTTGCATCGGCCTGCACCTCAATTCCCTCGGCATTATCTATTTCAGTAGAGCCGCTAATCGTGGCATAACCTAAAGCAGGGAGGTAAAGTTTGCCACCATTAACTATTTTTAAATTACCGGCAATATTAAAATAAGTACCAGTTGATTGCGAACTTAAGTCGGGAACAGTTACATGAGCACCATCACCAATAAGAATGTTATAACATGTATATGAATAATTTTGTGTAGAGTTCCAAGTTTCAGGATAATATCCACTACCAGAACTTGTATTAGGAATATAAACATTCTCCGATGTTTGATAAGGCCAATATCCGGTACTTGTTGCGCCCCCACATTCATTTTCCCAGTTATTGGTTTGATTCCAGTGAGTGGGTAAAGCGCCGGGGCCGGAGCCTCCACCTTTCCAGACAAATGTATAAACTAATGTTGGATAGTCATAATTTGAAACAGAGCCGTTAACTGAAGGGAAGTAGGTAGTAGCAGTAGGTGCACCCTGTGCCCAAACTAAATCTTGTGGTACCCATAAATGTGGTGCCACCTCAAAATCAGTTGTACCTGCAGTTCCAGTAACTTTAAATTCAACAATTGTTTCCCAATTGTTTGTAGTCCAGTCATGATCGGAGTAAACCGGATTTGCCTGAGTTTTTACAAAATTTCTCCAAAAATAAGCATCTTTAGATTGTTTGGCCCCTAATCCGTCCCCAATCGTATAGTGATTTGATGAGCACAAAACTTCAACATCTGCACTACTTGTGTTTGGCCATCTTATTTCAAAACTTATTTGCGTTATAGGCGTACCCGTTGTTGGTGTTAATCCTGCATTAACACACCGAACCTGGTATTCAAGATACCCCTTTTCATTTTCTATAACTCTTGCTTCAAAATCTTGTGATAATAGTACATTCCCGAATAAAATGAGAAATGATATTAATGTAAAAATCTTTTTCATGTTTTATGATTTTAATTGTTTGGTTAATGTGGTAAATGTTTAGAAAAAATTTGTCCCGGGGTGGTAGTCCCGATAACATTTAATATTGTTCCCTGATCAGAATTTCCACCTGAAGCATATTGAATGTCTCCATCCATATTTACATCTGCTTTATTATAAACATTCGAAACAATGTTTCCAGGTGTTGTTGTTCCTACAGCGTTTAAAACTGTTCCCTGATCAGAATTTCCACCTGAAGCATATTGTATCTCCCCATCATTATTAGCATCTCCTTCCCATAATCCATAAACACCACTCTCAACCTCTTTCATGGCATCATTGGTGGTAACGGTTGCGTCGTCCCAAGCTTTACTTAATGCTGTGGTAAAATCAAATGAAGGTGAAGCACCTGAGAAATCAACTGTGGCATTCGACATTACCGGCAGGTGGTTGCGGTGGTGTACCGATACATAGTAGCTTCCTTTGGCAACACCTTTTACTAACATGTTTGTGGTGCCGTCTTCTTCAACAACCTGTCCGGCCTGTGTGATGAATTTGGCAAAACGGGCTACGGTGTCGGTATTGTCGGAACTGCTCCTTAACTGTATTTCCACCCAGTCAACAGCACCCGAAGGTACCGAAGTAACAGTAGTACTCAATCCATAAGGGTCGGAAGTGGGAACAAGTCCTGCCGTATTAAGGTCTTTGTCCATGTTGTGGTTGGTGCTGTTGTAAGCGCCGGCAAGGAAGAATTTCAGGTCGAGGCTCAAACCGCTGTAATAGTAGTCGCCCACGGCAAAAGTACCCACACCGGAAAATCCCGAATAGGTTCTGGTGTAAGGATCACTTCCGGAAGCGGCACCCGTGGTACCCCAGGTATAGCTGGAACCGTCATCGGTTGTCAGTCCTACGGCACACGAGGTTCTGTCGAAGTCTGTAAGTTCTTCACCGGAATTCCATTGTGCCGTTACAGCAAGCGTGGAACCGCCGGATGTTGCTTCGCCAACAACCCAACTGCGGTTAACCATATGGTTTGAACTTCCGTTTGTCGGCTTGCTGTCAACCACCCGTACGGAATAGGTGTCGCTTGTACCCGAATTATTTAGCGTAATAGGATTGTAGGCTGAATTCCCAACGGGGAACAACACATCGGAACTGCCCACGGTTCTTTTTACCGTTCCGGTGCTGTTGGTTTTGATGTACTTACCCGAACCGGCACCTGTCGGATCCGTTGACCCTATAATTAAATCAAAGGTGTTCAACGTAAGTGTACCGTTAGAGAAGTTCAATGTACCGTCAATCTCCTGAGCCGAGCCGGTGGAGGTACTCGTCAGAGAAACGCCGTTGGAATTGTTAATGGTAACCGTACCGGCAAATTTAATGGTATCTGCGCCGGTGATTTCCTGAGCAGAAGAGCCTGCAAACTCAACTGTTCCGGTTGACGACGAGGCCATCAGGTCTCCGGAATTGTTTGTAACGTCACCCTTAATGGTAACTGTCCCGTTATTGGTAATGGTTCCCGAAGTATTGGTCAGGTCGTCAACAACAAGCGTTGAACCGCTGTTGACAACGACATGCGAACCACTGCTTAGAACCATTTGACTGAACCCAGGACTTATACTCAGTAAGAGTAAAGCAAGGGGTAATAAGTATTTCATAAAGCAAACATTTTTAATTTACAAAATTAAAAAGGTAGGAATTTTGGTTTGCTTTCGTTGGCAAATGTATGAAATTTAATAACCGAAAGTCAAGTTTTTTTATGAAAAATATATAAAATAATTGGCAAGAACCATAATATCAATCGGTTATAAATGCGTTTATTTTATCCGTTTTCCGTTTAATATCACCTCGTTTACTTTGTTTACACCATAATAATAGGGGATAAACTCAATAGTAGGTATTTCCTTTGTGATAAAAAGGTTGGCTCGTTTGCCCACTGCAATACTACCTGTTTCGTCGCTGATTTCCATCGCATAAGCCGTATTGATTGTAGTGGCATTGACGGCTTCCTGCGGTGTAAGGCGGTAGAGGATGGATGCCATTGACAAAATAAGCTGCATGTTACCCGAAGGAGAAGAGCCCGGATTAAAGTCGCTGGCCATGGCTACCGGCAAGCCTGCATCAATCATTTTGCGTGCAGGAGCATAGCGCATATTCAGAAAAAATGCGGCTCCGGGCAGAATGGTGGGCATGGTATCCGATGGCAACAATGCTTCTATCTCCTCTTCGCCGGTATATTCCAGGTGATCAACAGAAAGCGCATTATAATTTACTCCCGTTTGGATACCTCCTGAGAAATCCAGCTCGTTGGCATGGATTTTCCCCCGCAATCCGTATTGAAGTCCGGCTTCGAGGATACGGGCGGTCTCTTGGGGGGTAAAAAATCCTTTGTCGCAAAATACATCAATGTAATCGGCCAGATGTTCCTCAGCAACACGGGGAAGCATTTCGTTAACAACAAGGTCGATATATGCTTTACGGTTTTGCCGGTATTCCAGGGGCAAAGCATGGGCGCCGAGGAATGTGGCTTTTATAATAAGAGGTGAAGCCTCTTTCAGCCGGCGAATTACCCGCAGCATTTTCAGTTCGCTCTCAACGCTTAGTCCATAGCCGCTTTTTATCTCCACGGCACCGGTGCCGTGAGCTATTATTTCATCCAGCCGTTTTAATGCACTTTCATAAAGCTCGTCTTCAGGCATCTCCTGCATTTTACGGGCGCTGTTGAGTATTCCTCCTCCCCGTTTTGCAATCTCTTCATAAGAGAGTCCTTTTATTTTGTCAACATACTCAATTTCGCGCGATGCTGGGTAAACCAGATGGGTATGCGAATCCACAAAAGAGGGAAATACCATTTTACCGGAAGCATCAATGATTTCAGCAGAATCATCTTTTGTCAAATCCATGTACTTTTTATCGTTCATGGTGCCGAAAGCGGCAATTTTTTCATCCGAAATAAAAAGCCAGGCATTTTTCTGTGTCTCTAATTTCCCCATCTCTTTGCCTTTGGCAAGAAGCCGTTTGCCGTCATCAATCCCGACGAGCTCTTTTATGTTTTTGATTAAAATTTTCGACATGTGATTGAAGTGTTTTTGTTACGTCTGTTAATATTTTAATAAAGAATTTGTTTAAAGTTAACTCATTGTAATTTAGAATATATAAGTCTGATAATCAAGTTTTAATCCATTTGATTTAATCTCACCTGTGGTGGGATTAAATTCGGGTAATTCGCGTAATTCGATGATTCCTTTTCTCATCGAATTACGCAAATTTAACGAATTATGGTTCTTCTTCAAACCAATGGTTTGAAGAAGAACGGTTTTACAATTCGTATTTGGAACAATAATAATCATTCAATTATAAACAGGTGTCTTATCACAATCAAATAATTGGAACTTTAAACAATTTCACCAACAGCAAAAGTAAGCAAATTTTCCTCCTTTCAAAAAAATCGAGTACCTTTGCAATGGTAATTCTTTCGGACATGAAGAAGTTTTTAATATTTATTGTGTTTCTTATGTTTCTCGTTTCCGGATGTGGTAAAAACAAGGAGCCGGCAGACAACAACAAACCTTTTATTGTAGTCCTTGGCAGTAATCCGTTATATTGGGAAAAAGGCAAGCCCTATGAAGATCCCGGTGCCGAAGCATACGATATAACAGCTGCCGGCGATACGGTGAATATAACCGACCGGCTGCAAACAAGCGGAATCGTGGATGTAAACACAATTGGGAAATATGAAATTCATTACGACGTAAGCGATGAATCGGGAAATAAAGCCGACGAACAGATAAGAACCGTTTACGTACAAATATTTTAACAGATAGCAGTTTGGAAAACAGGGTATCACAAAATAAATTATCAATAGTATTTATTATAAATCCTATTTCCAGTGCGCGCAGGCACCCCTTTTTGAAAAACCATATAAAAAGGTTAATTGACAAAAAGAGATTTGTATTGGAGATAAAAGAGACACAATATGCCGGTCATGCCAAAGTGTTGGCCAGGGAAGCCGTGGACAATAATAAGGAGGTGGTTGTAGCTGTGGGTGGCGACGGAACCATAAATGAAATAGGCTCGCAACTTATCGGCACCGACACAATTCTGGGAATATTGCCTCTCGGCTCGGGAAACGGATTGGCACGACACCTCGGAATTCCCCGTTTCATACCCAATGCCATCAGACTTATCAATAATTTGCTTGTAAAAAAGATTGATACGGCGGAAATCAACGGTGTTCCTTTTATCAGTATTGCAGGAGTAGGATTCGATGCCATGGTGGCACGTAGGTTTGCAAAGTCGAAAACCAGAGGTTTTTTAACCTATGCGCATATAATTACCAACAGATTTGCAAGGTACAAACCGAAAAAGTATTCCATAAAAACTTCGGAAGGAGATAAAATTAAGGTGAGAGCCTTTTTTATCAGTTTTGCCAATTCAAATCAGTTCGGATTTAATACCGAAATTGCACCCAATGCCAGCCTTTCGGACGGTCTGCTGGATATATGTATAGTGAAAAAACCCAATCTGTTTGAACTTCCGGTGGTTGCGAACCTTTTGTTGCTGCGGATGATAGACAGGTCGCCGTTGGTAAAAATAATCCGTTCAGAAGAATTTACCGTAAAACAATCGAAAAACAGATATGTGAATATTGACGGTGAGGCGGTTAAAATAGCAAAAAAGCTACATGTAAAGGTAAACCCGTTGTCGTTAAATGTAATAGTTCCGTCGTATGAAAAAGAGTAAGCGAAAAGGGGTGGTTTATTCCACAAATCCCGATTATATTTATGAGGAAGAGACACAGGAAGTTGCGGAAACATTACCGCCGCAACAACAGAACCTGAAAATAATGCGCGACAGAAAACAGCGGAAGGGAAAGGTTGTAACACTGGTAACAGGATTTACGGGAAGTGAAGCGGATTTGAAAGAACTGAGCAAAATGCTTAAAGCCAGGTGCGGAACGGGCGGCTCGGTAAAAGACGGAGAAATAATCATTCAGGGTGATTTTGTGAAGAAAGTCAAAGATATTCTGGATAAAGAAGGATATAGAAATAAAGTAGTTGGAGGGTAAGGATGTGGGATGTAATATTTTTGATGTAATATTTTTGATGTAGTATTTTTGATGTGATATGTTTGATGTTGGTTTTTGGGTGTTTTTTGATGTTTGATGTGGGATTTTGGATGTTTGATTGGGTGATCTGATGATTGAGTGATTGGACGAGGGGACGGGGGTGTGAAATGTGAAATTGAGAAAGGGTGAAAGGGTGAAAGGGTGAAAGGGAGACATGGTGAATGTCCTTTCAGGTCGACGCGGGGCTTTGCGGGTGGAGTCCTGAAAGGTCGGGAAGAGGTCAAACCTGTCGGTGTCGAACGTGGAAATGCGGGCAGGAGACCCGACAGGTTGGCAGGTTTAGAGGATTTATTTGTAATTTTCGGATTAAAAATGAAATAAATAGCGAACACCGGTTACCGATTGCAGAATTATTGAAAGGTTAAAAAATATGGAACAAATTTTAAACAGGCAAAACAATATAAACAGCAATTAAAATAAAAACAGATGAAAAAAAGTATCTTAATCATTGCGGTAATAATCGCCGCGTTAACTGTTCAGGCACAAAAACAGCAGGGAGCACTGGACAAAAAAGCATTGGAAACCATAAGGCAAAGCTGGAAAAACAGTTCTACTGACAAAGCGCTTCAAAATGCCATTACACACAACGACATTAAAAAACTGGCAAAAAACAGAAGCAACGAAGGAAAAGTAAACCACTATTTTTCCAACAAAGTGGAAACCAAAGCCACTACCAACCAAAAATCATCGGGAAGATGCTGGCTTTTTACCTCGCTCAATGTATTGCGACCCATAGTAACCGAAAAGTACAATCTGCCCGATTTTGAATTTTCGGAGAACTACAGTTTCTTTTACGACCAGTTGGAAAAAGCCAACCTGTTTCTTGAAATGGTATTGGCCACAGCCCGTAAACCTTACGACGACAGAAAGGTCAACTGGCTGTTTCATAACCCCATAGGTGACGGCGGGCAGTGGGCCACCTTTAACGATTTGGTAAAAAAATACGGTCTGGTTCCCAAAGAGGCCATGCCCGAAACCTGGCAGAGCAATCATACTTCCAATATGTCGCGCCTGCTGCGGAGAAAACTGAGAGAAGACGGTTTGCAACTGCGTGAGATGGTGAAAAACAAAGAGCGCAAAAAGAAGATTAACGAAACAAAACTGCAGATGCTTTCGGATATTTACAGGATTCTGGTTTTGAATCTCGGCGAACCGCCAACGGAATTTACATGGCAATACAAAGACAAAGACGGGAAAATTTCGGAACCCGAAACCTATACACCGCTGCAGTTTTACAAAGAGGTTGTAAACATAAATGTGGATGATTATGTAATGTTGATGAACGATCCTACCCGTGAATATTACAAACTTTATGATATTGAATGGGACAGAAACCTTGTGGAGGGCGAGGATTGGAAGTACATCAACCTACCGTACGATGTAATAAAGGAATTTGCAAAAAAATCTATTTTGAACAACGAAGCCATGTATATGTCGTGCGATGTGGGAAAACAATTTGACGGAAAAGCCGGATTCCTTGATGTAAACCTTTACGATTACGACGACCTGATGGGAGTAAAATTCGGAATGGACAAAGCGCAGCGCATCAAAACCTTCGACAGCGGTTCAACACACGGAATGGCACTTGTGGGATGCAATATTCTGCCCGACGGTTCCATTGACAAATGGCTTATCGAAAACAGTTGGGGTGCCGATAAAGGAAACAACGGTTTTCTTACGGCCACCGACGAATGGTTCCAAAACTACATGATGCGGCTGGTTGTCAACAAAAAGTACCTGAGCAAGGATGTTCTGGATGTATTGAAGCAAAAAGCCATCCTGCTTCCGCCGTGGGATCCCATGTTTCAACCCGAAGATTAGAACACGGTATGCCGTCGGAACCTGAGGTATATCCCCCGGAATATTGGGACCAGTTTTACGAGGAGAAAAAGACGGGGTGGGACATCGGTTATGTTTCCACCCCTTTGAAAGAATATTTCGACCAGTTGAAAGACTGTTCGCTTAAAATTCTGGTACCCGGTGCCGGCAACGGTTACGAGGTGGAGTATCTTTACACGAACGGATTCAAAAATACATTTTTGCTCGATTTTTCGCAAAAAGCCATTGACTCTTTTTTACAGCGTTTTCCCGACTTCCCTGAGGAAAATATCCTGAAAGAGAACTTCTTTCAGCATGAAGGAAAATACGATTTAATTGTGGAACAAACCTTTTTCAGCTCGCTGCCGGGAAAATCGAGGCCGCACTATGCCGAAAAGGTTTACAGCCTTTTGAATGCCGGAGGAAAACTGACGGGCTTGTTGTTTAACCACGAATTTCCGTTTGACCATCCTCCTTTCGGGGGAAGTCCCCAAGAATATAAAAAGCTTTTCAACCGGTTTGAATTCAAGATTTTTGAAACAGCATACAATTCAATAAAACCGCGCAGGGGCAGGGAGCTGTTTTTTGTGTTGGTTAAGTGATAATTTATTGGAAGATATTTCCATTACAAATGGAAGAATTTTAAAAATATTACCATTGCCAATGGAAGAAATTGGGATTTTTTAATATTGAATTATTTGCAGTACTATTCAGTTTCCATCTTTTTCTTCACCCGATCCAGTCCTTTTTTTGCCTTATCGCCGAGGTATTCGTAATAATCGCTGTCGTACAAATCATCGGCAAGGGCATACATCTCTTTGGCTTTGTGATAATTTTTTTGCGACTCATAAAGTTGCCCCAGGGTAAGTGCCGCATCGCAGGCAAAATAGTAGTCCTCATCTTCTCCCGTTTCAATCACAAGGGTAAGATATTTTACCGCTTCATCGTGCTTTCCGTTTTTAAAGGCATATTTACCATTTAATAAATTGTATTCAAGCTCATATGGCAATCCGTGTTCGGGATTTTTTTCGTAACCGGCTATTACGGCCAAAAACCTTTGGTAATAGCTTCCGGCAAGCAACAACCGTGCTTTTACAAGGCGGATATCCGGTTCGTAATCCAATTCTGCATCATAAAGCGCTTCACGGTCACGTTCGTTAATCTCTTTTCCTTCTTCGATAACTGTTTCGCAAAGCTCATGATATCTGTTTCTGTCGCCTTTCAACAAATAGTTCAGAGCCAGGTTGTATGTCATCTCTTTCAGATACTCTTTCTTTTTCAGGTGCGCAAGGTATTGGCCGATATAATATCCGGCGCTATCATCCAGCTTTCTCAGGAGCACTTTTCCTTTTAAATAGTTATAAAGCAGGCGTGCCTCCTGGCTGTTTTCAGGATTTAATTGCTCAATCAGTTGCAATGCCTCTTCATTTTTACCCACACGGTAAGCTATGTTTGCCTTAAAATATTTGTGGATAAATAATTTTGAAACATCAGGCACAAGGTTACGGGTAAAATCATAAACCAGCTCCGGAGTTTTGTTGATTTTGGCACCGAAAATCACAAACAGTGCGTATTCGGCATTAAAACCTTTCACATCTTTTTCCGATTCATACAAATCGTTAAGCAGTTTCCAGCCGTAATCGAAATCGGAAGTCACTCCGAAAAAGGAGACAGCCCATTTTACAAATGGCGGAAGGTTTGACATGGCCACATTAAAAAAACCGTCGAGTTTCAGGCTTGGCTTAAAACCGGGATAGCTGTCCAGGTTATTATATACCGATTTAAAGGCATTGTAGGCTTTGTTTAGCCCCGAAAACCGCGAACCGTGAATGATATCGAAAACCGCAACCTGCAACTCCATTTCCGATTTGCACATCAGGTAATAAGGCGAACCGGTGCTTTTACCGTCCATTATCTCTCTTTTGGCTTCATAATTATCAACAAAAGCCTCGTAATCTTTTTCACTCCCGTTAATAAGCAGCGCATATGCATCACAGGTTTGGTCGAGGTAGTAAGCAAAATAGTTATCGGGATTTACGGTTATTTCTTGTGCCAAAACCGATTTCGCCTCCGCTATCTTCAAGTCCATGAGCATATTCCAGGCAAGGATACAATTTTCGTTCACGTTGTAGGAAGCAAAACCAACTGGCATAAATCCGGTAAATATCAATAAGAAAATGAGGATTGCTTTTAAGTGAAATTTCATTTGTTAACCGTGTATTTAAATCATCTCACAGCATGAGAAACAGCGACAAAAGTAACAAAATTAACCAATGAGACGGGAAATGGAATGCAAGGTGCAGCGCACCGAAATATTATTAACACCGTATAATCGAAATTTTATAATTTTGCAGGCCTATTAAAATAACTGTATGAGTATTACGATTTTAGGAATTGAATCCTCGTGTGACGATACATCGGCAGCAGTAATTCGCAACAGGGAAGTATTGTCCAATGTGATTGCCAATCAAAAAGTACATGAAGAGTATGGCGGGGTTGTACCCGAACTGGCTTCGAGGGCACACCAGCAAAACATCATTCCGGTTGTGGACACGGCACTTAAAAAAGCCGGTATCGGTAAAGCGGAACTGGATGCCATTGCCTTTACCAGAGGGCCGGGGCTGCTTGGATCGCTACTGGTAGGAACCTCCTTTGCCAAATCGTTTGCCCTTGCATTAAACATTCCCATTATTGAGGTTGACCACCTGAAGGCACACATTCTCGCACATTTTTTAATTAATGAAAACCAAAAGCAATCACCCGAATTCCCCTTTATCTGTCTTACGGTTTCGGGCGGTCACACACAAATAGTGCAGGTAAATTCGCCTTCCGATATGAAGATTCTGGGCAAAACCATTGATGATGCTGCCGGAGAGGCATTCGACAAAGCGGCAAAGATTATGGGTCTCCCCTACCCCGGCGGGCCGCATATCGACCGGCTTGCAAAAGAGGGAAATCCGTTGGCTTTTAAGTTTCCCGAACCCCGCATAAAAGAATACGATTACAGCTTTAGCGGTTTAAAAACTTCTTTTCTCTATTTTCTGCGCGACCGGCTGAAAGAAAACGACCGGTTTATTGAAGAAAACATGGCCGATTTGGCTGCCTCCATCCAGCACACCATCATCGTGACATTGCTCAAAAAACTGGAAAAAGCGGTAAAAAGCACCCGTATCAAACAGATTGCCGTTGCAGGTGGTGTTTCGGCCAACTCGGGATTGAGAAACAGTTTGCAACAACTTGCCGACAGTAACGGATGGAAACTATTCCTCCCTCCTTTTGAATTTACAACCGACAATGCTGCCATGATTGCCATTGCAGGCCATTTTAAATACCTCGACAAAGAGTTTGCGTCGCAGGATATTGCGCCTTATTCCAAAAGCAGTTTCAGGTAAAAATTAAATTTTCCACACAGCTTGTCTCTTTCTCTCCTTTTGTTCGATGGCGAACATAAAATTACGCAGTTCGTTCAGTCCGTTTACAGGTGTTTTTTCAAAATCAAGGTCTTTAAGGATTTGCATTAATGCTTCCGATAAAAAATCCCTGTAAAATTTATTGAGGTAATCCGTCAGCACCTGTTCGTCTTTTACAGAGGCCTGCCGTTGTCTGTAGCGCAAAAACTGCAAAATACGTAACCCGTCCGCTTTGTTTATACATGCCTTTTCAAATTTCGCCACATCTTTGTAATTATTTCGCAAAGCGGACCAAATATCGGCTGTTCCGAAACGGTTTTGAAAAAAATCATCCATGGGCAACTTCAGGGGTTTGTAATAAAGCTCCCTGAAACCGGCAAATGTTTCCGCAACCTCATCAAAAAACGAGTAATGATAAAACGGATAAGAGAGCCAGTCGCCTTTAATTCCTTTTATAAGTGCAGGGCCTGTCCCGAAATTCACCCTGTCGGAAAGCCGTGCCGAGGGACAGGCAATTGTACCTGCAGTGTATTCAACGGGTACGGTTTTTACCAGTTTTTGTAAATAATAGAAATCTTCGCCGGCTGCAACGGGGGTCAATCCGCCCGTTTTTTTATAAGCATAAACCGTAAACGCCATTGCCGAGCCCAGAGCGGTAAACCGGTAAGGGTTTTTAATACGTATCATGTTTAAGGCATAATAGCGCATGTACAATTCGTACCGCAATATCTGCCGTGCCACGGTTTCCTCGTCGGGAAGCGGGTGATAATAGGGAAGCGACAACCCGAAACAGCCTCTGTTTTCTTTAAAAAACAGGTCAATAACCTGCAAATAATCTTCAGGATAAAAAGTATCTGCATCAATACTTATAATCACATCATCCGGTTCGACGCCGGCAGCAATACTATCCATTATAACTTTGCGGGCAAATCCCACCCCGCCCTTTTTTACAGGCCACCCTTTTCCTTTGCTGCTGCGGTCGATTATCTGTACCTCAAAGCCTTTAACCCTTCGCAAGAATTCTATGCTTTTTCTGTTGTCCTCGCAAACAACCCGCTTTGAATCATCTTCCCAATAATGGTCGTATTGATTCACACAAACAATCAGTTTAAAATCCTTATGTCTCTGATTCTTTAAGGAAGCCATCAGGGCCGGCAGATTATTAAATTCGTTGAGAACCGGTAAAGCGAGGTATAGCATAATATTCTGTCAGGGTTAAAAACTCAAATCATCCTTCAGATTCCCAATTGCCCTTTTAACTCTTTGATACGGTTTTTACTCACCTTTACTTTTGAACCTTCGTCCAATATCAGCAGATAGCTCTCTTTTCCGTATTTTTCAATTTTTTCTATACGGTTCAGATTTACAATTTGTGAGCGGTGTACACGCATAAAAGTATCGGCCGGAAGATGATTTTCCAGATAGCTCATGGTCTCCTTTTTCAAATATTTTCCTTTGGAAGTAAAGATATCCACATAATCATCCTGGGCCTCAATACGAATGATTTCTTCAACGGGAATAACATCAATATGGTTTCCGGTTTTCACAAACAGGCGACTGAGGGTCTCCTTTGCATCCTTTACCTGTTCAACCATTTTTTTTACATTATCTCTGGCAGGCTGCCTGTTGGAAAGCCGTTGATATACTTTTTCAATGGCTTTGGAAAACCGCTCCTGCGAAAAAGGTTTCATCAGGTAATCAACCGCATTCATTTCAAAAGCTTTAAGGGCGAACTCATCAAAAGCGGTGGTAAAGATTATCTCCGGCACTTCATCCAGCAATTCCAGCATCTCAAAACCCGAAAGTTTCGGCATCTGTATATCCAGCAAAATCAAATCGGGACGGTATTCGGCAACGGCTTTAACACCCGTAAAACCGTCTTCGCATTCGGCCACCAGCTCAATATCCTTAAATTCATTAAGATAGGCTTTCAACAGTTCTCTTGCGGGCTGTTCGTCTTCTATTATAATTGCTCTCAGTTTTGTATTCATATTTTTACCGGTTTGGGATTAACAGTTCTGCTTTAAAAACCGTTTTATCAGCGGTTGTTTTTAAAAGGTCGATACGGTTATATATCAATTGCAAACGCTTTCTTATGTTTTTCAAACCGATTCCTTCTCCTTTCTTTTTAACCGCATTGGGGTCATAATCGTTTGTAATGACAATTCTCAGAAAATCCTTCTCCTGCTTACACGTTAACTCAATCTGTACCTCTTCGGTACTGTTATATACGCCATGTTTTATTGCATTTTCAATCAAAGGCTGCAAAATCATATTGGGTATCAGTTTGTCCATACATTCACCGGGAACATCATGAACAAATTTCAGTCTTTTCCCAAAACGCACCTTTTCAATATCGAGATAACGCACCATGTTTTCAAATTCCTCCCTTAGCGTTGTTTTCTCGTTTTTATCGTGGCTTAACGAATACCTGAGAAAATCCGACAATTTAATTACCATCTCCTGTGCTTTTTTGGGATTGGAAATAGTTAGCGAACTAACCGAATTAAGGCTGTTGAACAAAAAATGAGGATTGATTTGCGATTTCAGTGTTTCCAACTCGGCATGCGTTACCAGATTTTGCAGTCTTGCCTCATTTTCAAGTCGTTCCTGTAAATCCTCGTAATACATTATAAGATAATAAAACAGGATGAAAAAGAGGTAATAAAAAATACCGGTAACTGCCCGCCACGGCAAAGAGGTAACAAGAAATTCCATGTAAATTTCATCGGCACCAAACAGTATTTTTAACACATAAAACGAAAGAGCCAGCCAAAAGGCAATGATACCCACGGAAACCAGCAAATGGTTAAAAACCACATCAAACAGTGTCGATTTATCGCGAAAACTAAATCGGACGGCATACCAGAGGTTATAGCCTATTGCCGCAAACAGCAGGTTAAAAACCAAAGCATCGGCCAGGCTGGTTGCGGTATCAATCCCGTAAAAAAAATTTACGATAAATGTGTGTACCACAATAACGATAACCCAAACCAGAAAATATGCCAGCAGGTAATTTCGATTTTTTGAGACAGGGTTTAACATGCCTTAAAAACTTTTTATTTCCACTCCCCCAAAAATAGCAACTCCTTTTATTATCAATGTTTTACCTGTGTCTTTCGGGTCGGGATTCATCTTTTGCGGACGTTTATCGGAAATACCGCCCAAAATGGCAACGGCATCGCTCACCACATTCCAGTCGGGGGGAACAATGAACTTTGTGCCCCCGAATATGGTTACCACATCAACAACAGCACCATCGGGGTTCAGTTCAACTTGTCGCATATCAAATTCGGAGCCTCCGAAAATAGCGGTTATGGTTCCTCCTTTAAAATTTTTCGATTTGATAATTTTAGCTCCACCGCTGAAAACGGAAGTATCGCGAAGGTAACCGTCGGCAGATTCCGAATCGGAAACTCCCGACAAGTGTAACCTTTTGTGACGTGTAATCAAAACAACTCCGATTATTATCAGTATTGAGGGCCAAAAGACATCACCAAAGCGGACATGATAATGACCCAGTAATTCGGGAAGCCAAAAAACAATACCAAGTCCGGTAAGAATATAACCCGATATTTTATTTTCGCGTGCTCCCATAAAAATAATCCCCAGCGCAATTAGAATGGTTCGCCAGTCGAAAAGATAGTAACCCACCCTGCCTTCAATAATATCCAGGTTTGCCAAAAGCAAAATAAACCCCACCAGAATAAGTATCAATCCTCCTGCAGCACGCCCCTGACCTGTTCGGAACCCTTTACCGTAAGGAGGATTTTTTTTATCGGTATTTTTCGGAATAAAGTTTTGTTGTTCTTTTCCGTCGTTTATAATTTCCATAATCTTATTGCTTTATGTTAACCATGCAAAAATATGGTTAAAAGAAACACCTTATCCATAACAAATCGGTGAACAGGGGTTTTTGGTCGGTAACAGGCGACATGACACAGTTCTAAAATCGAATATGAATACCGGCCGATAATTCTATATACCTTTGCAAAAAAACAAAAATGGAACAATCGGACCTGTATCATAGCGATAAAATACCCTTGAAGTATTTTGAAGAGGTGGAAAAGAACGAGTTGAAAAAGCAATTAACGTTATTCATCCTCGACCTGCTGGTTAATGACTTTCAAAGGCTCACCCTTCTGTTATACAGGCACGATGTGGCAGAGCAAAAAGCAGCCCTGGCTATGAGAGAGCCCACCAATGAGCAGAAAGCCTCCCATTTGGCAGAGCTTGTTATTGAAAGAGAATTACAAAAAGCCGCAACCCGGAAAGCATACCGCCAATACAAAGAAAACCGGAAAAACAAACGTATTGAATAGCACTTCCCCGGATTTTGATTCAAATGTCGTTTGAATTTTGACATAACAATAAAACATTGATTTTTTATTTACAAATTCCGGTTAAAAAAATCTTCATCATACCTTTGAAGTTTCACGAAAATTTTGTTATTTTGTTATTTCATTTTTAATAAATTATTTATCTGTCCTATATATTTTCAGAAGCGTGAAAAAAAAGCCTGATATTGGTAATGATAATTTCAGAATAATTGTTGAGAATACATTGGATGCCGTATTTGTGAATGATGTAAACGGCAATTATGTATATGTAAATAAAGAGGCTGTTAACCTTTCGGGTTATTCCCGGGAAGAGTTGTTAAAGTTAAATGTGGAAGATCTTACCCCCCCTGAAAACCTTGAAAATGTTAAAAGCCGGATCACAAAGCGGTTGATAGGGAAAGAACCTGTCAGATTTTTAGAAGCCAAACTGCTTAATAAAAAGGAGGAAATTATCCCCATTGAAATTACCATAACCGCCATTGTCTGGAACGGAGAACCTGCCGAAGTGGTATTGGCAAGAGACATTTCCCAAAGAAAGAATCTGGAAAACAAAATAAAAAAAGTCTCGGAATTTCAAAAATTATTGCTCAGTCTCGGAGAAGAATTTTTAAGAATTATTGATCCTGAAAACAGAGATGAACTG
>JALVZH010000241.1 GCA_027022105.1 Bacteroidales bacterium
TCCGCTGTTTTCAGGTGTTGAGGTAATTATTCCCGTTCCGTTACACCCTAAAAAGGAACGGATTAGAGGATACAATCAAAGCGAGGTGATAGGTAAAGGTCTGGAACAATCGATGAAAGCTGTAATGGATAAAGATAACTTAATACGAAGCGTACACACTTCATCACAAACAAAAAAGTCGCGTTACAGCCGCTGGCAAAATGTTAAAGGGATTTTTGAAGTACGCTATCCTGAAAAATTGCAGGGGAAACATCTGCTGCTTATTGATGACGTAATTACTACCGGTGCCACTTTGGAATCGTGTGCACATACCCTGCTTGAGGTGCCCGGCGTCAAACTCAGTGTTGCTTCTCTCGCATATGCTCAGGGATAGAGGGGATGGTATCTTTTTCCCTGCCCAGATTTATCATCAATTGATTGTACTCCTTCCGGTTTTTTATCAGCTTCCGCTCCAACCGGGCCGTTTTATTAAATGCATCGTACAATGCCTGTACAGGTCCTTTCATTACCAGTGCATGGGGCGGATTGTAATACAGAAGCGGATCGGCATCCATATCAGGATAGAACTGCTTTAAATCCATGGGTTTCATACTGATAATCATCTGCTTAAAGGTGCGGTAATCCCAAAAACCACGTATCACTACTTCATGAATCAATATGGTATCCCTGTCGAGGGTAAACCTTACCGGTTGTTTCAATTGTCTTATGCTGTCGTTTATCCAAACAATCTTCCGACTGTAGCCCATTGATGAGATTAAAACAGAATCGTCATTGCTTACCAGCATTCTGAAAAAACCGTCTTCATTGCTTATGGTTCCCCAACGGTTGTTTTTACTCAAAATATGCACATTGGGGATGGGTTCCAAACTATCGGAAGAGACAACCTGTCCGGTAAGATCGAATAAATTTTCGGGTGAATATTGCGCAAAAAGCAAAGTTCCGGGCATTGTAACCAGCAGGAATAAAATAGCTATTGCCTTGTTAATGTTCGGTTTATGTAGTTTTTTATTCAAATTGGTATTTTTCCTGTTTCAAATAACGAAGATATAACTTATCTTAGCATTTTGAAATTGTAAAAGTCAAAAAAATGTTCAACATACAAATCTTAAAAAAATGAAAAAATTTACATCTTTGTTTTTTAGTGTGTTAAGTTTTACCTTCCTCAATGCACAAGAGGTTCCTAACAACAGTTTTGAAGCGTGGGAAGATTTCACATTCTATATGGAACCGTTGGATTGGAATACCGGTAACCAGATCACATATGGTTTTGGCGCCATTGGCGTTGTTAAAAGTCCCGATGCATACCAAGGTGATTTTTGTGCCGAATTACAGACCATTGATGTTTTTAATTCGGTAGTTCTACCCGGAACATTAACGCTTGCCGATTTTAACCTTGATATGGTGAACCTTACTTACAGTGTTTCCGGTGGTATTCCTCTGCATGACAGGGTTACCGAGCTGGACGGAATGTATAAATACCAGGCTGTTGACGGTGATTCGGCAGCGGTGTTAATATATAATTTTAAAAACGACGGAACCGGCATGGACACTATCGGTTACGGTTATGCCTATTTGCATGAGACCGGCGAATGGACCTCTTTCAAGGTGAACATGGAGTATCAGAACGACCATATTCCCGATACCCTGAATATCGCCTTTTTTTCTTCGGGAAATGCACAGGAGTTGCATATAGGATCAACACTTTGGGTTGACAGTCTTGTTTTGCATACTTACACAGGGGTGTTTAACCTCTCTGCCGGACAACTTCCCGTTTCGGTGTATCCCAACCCCGCCACCGACTATGTGATTTTTGAAACGGCCAACAATCGAGAACAACGCGTATTGGAGATATATGATCAACAGGGGAAAAGGGTCGGCACATCGCCATTTACCGGTAAAAAAACGAAAGTGAACACAGGACAACTGCCGGATGGAATCTATTTTTATAAAGTATTTCTTAACAATGAAACTGTGGCCGCCGGCAAGTTCGTTAAAAAGTAACCTTTTGTAATGATTAATCCTTACGATGATACCTATTACATGAAAGAGGCTCTGAAAGAGGCCGAAAAAGCATTTGAAAAAGATGAAGTACCGGTAGGAGCCGTTTTGGTTTGCGGTGACAAAATTATTGCCCGCACACACAATCTTACGGAAACTTTAAACGACGCAACGGCTCATGCCGAGATGCAGGCATTTACCGCCGGAACCCATTTTCTGGGAGCCAAATATTTGAAAAACTGCACCTTGTACGTTACCCTTGAGCCCTGTGTAATGTGTGCCGGAGCTGCCTATTGGACACAACTGGGCAGATTGGTGTATGGTGCAAGCGATGACAAAAGGGGTTATTCGCTAACCGGAAAAAATCTGTTGCATCCCACTACCGAAGTAAAAGGTAGTGTTCTTGAAGAAGAGTGCAGCAACCTCATAACGGAATTTTTTAAAAGCAAAAGAAAGTGGTGACGGTTTTTATTAGATGATATTAATTTTAAGCAACTTCAAACTATTCCACCTTAAATGGAGTTACATTATCAACAAATGTTGACAACCCGTGTTAACATAATGTTGATTTCAGTCATTTATAAGCTGTTGACAAACGCCTGTAAATTGTTATACATTTGTGCCAGCAGGTGAGGATAGGTCCAGGCGACCGTCTGCTGAATAGCAGACTTCGTCGGGAAAGATCCGCAAAAGGCCCTGCAACAAATCCGGAGCAAACCCCGGTGCCCGGGTAGGGCAAGCGAAAGCTCAGCCGACTCAACAAGCATTAGGGACCGGAAGCAGGAAACCACAGCGGATCGAACAGAGGAAGTTGTTAAGCCTACGGGCCTGGCAACCATCCGAAACCGAACGTAACCTGCCACCGGTTGAAAGCCACGGTTTTCAACCGTGTGAACCGGAGACTTATTCGCAAGAACAGGTCTCCGGTTGTTTTTTTAGCTGTGGGCTATCTTAAGGTCAATTTGCTTCTCTCCCGTAGCAATAATTGAGGTAATGGTGGTGTCACCGGTAACATTTACTGCTGTTCGCAACATATCCAGCGGACGGTCAACGGCAAATATCAACGCAATACCTTCGGTGGGAATACCCACAGCCGTTAACACAATAACCAGCATCACCATACCCGCACCGGGTACTGCGGCCGAGCCTATGGATGCAAGAGTAGCTGTTACAATTATGGTCAGTTGCTGCCCAAGCGTAAGATCCATTCCATATACCTGAGCAAGAAACACTGCCGCTACCGCCTGGTAAAGGCTGGTGCCGTCCATATTGATGGTGGCACCAAGAGGCAGAACAAAACTTGAGACTTCTTTGGATATACCCAGTTTTTCTTCGGCTGTTTCCATGGTAAAAGGCAGCGTGGCTGCACTGGAACTGGTGGAAAATGCCAGTAACTGTACAGGGGAGACTGCTTTCATGAATTTACCGTATTTAACTTTTGTAAACAGGGTTATGAAAATGGGATAGATAACAAATATCATCACCAGCAATCCCAAAACAACAGTAACGGCATACAGTCCGAGGGCAGCAAAAAGCGACAGGGTATCTTTAGGGTTTTCGCCGGCAACATCAACAATTAACGCAGCCAGCAGCGCAAACACACCCAACGGAGCCATCTGCATAATGATGTCTATCATTTTTAGCACCACTTCATTGAGTCCGTCAATGAGTTTTTTCACCGGTTTTACCTTTTTTTCGGGCAACATTACCATTCCTATTCCAAATAAAATGGCAAAGAAAATAACCTGTAGCATCTTGGTGTTGTCAGTCATTGAGTTGAATATATTGGAAGGTACAATGTCCACCAGGGGTTTTAACGGAGATGTCTCTTTAAGTGAAAGCGCCTGCGATTTTTTCTCTTTGACATTATCGGAAAACTTTTGTTCAAACTCCTGTGCTTTATCTTCGGGAAAAACTTTTCCGGGCCTCGTTATATTTACGATAATCAGGCCGATAGTAATGGCTATTACTGTAGTAAGAATATATAATCCGATGGTTTTAAAGCCGATTTTTGAAAGTTTTGAAACATCTGTCAGGTTACTAACGCCACTGATCAGTGAAACAATAATTAAAGGCACTGCGATTAATTTCAGCAGGTTGATAAATATAGTCCCCCAGGGTTTTATGTAAAAGTCGGTAAATTGCGTCCAGCCGTAGCTTACAGCAAGAAGTCCCCAGCCAATCCCCAATACCATCCCGATTAAAATTTTCCAGTGAAATGCAAGTTTCTTCTTTTTTCCCATATGATTATCTCCTCTTCTTGTTTTTAGGATAACCCGAATGGTTATGAATCCATACAAATAATTATTAAGTTGCCAAAAATATAAAATTTTATTCTTACTGTACAGATGATGTTTATTTCGAACTACTTACATTATTACCGAAAAAATCAAATTATCTTTACGCTTATTGAGTCCCCGGTTCTTATTCAGGTATTCCACTCCATATTTCAATATCGTCAATCCATTGATATTTCGGGTTGGCATTCCCGTAAATTTGGGTCAAAATTATAAAATCAACAGGTCTGGAATTCCTTGTGGTAGGTCCGTAATGGTCTCCGATGATTTGTCCATTGACTTTCCATAATGCTCTGCCGTCGTCACTCTCGCTCCAATGCCAGTAAAATTCCGTTAAGAACCATTCATTTACAGGAACGGGAACAGTTCTGTTATCTATTTCCCAAACAGGGTTTTCAGGGTTTTTGTCACCCTGCCAGTGCCAATACGGAATACCGTCATTATCAGTGTAAATGAACGCAATAAGTCTGAAACCTTTATTCGAATTTTCGTTATAATCCCTGGTTTTATATTCAAAAATCGCCCGCCACATATCCGGTTGAAATAAACTTGCACTATCCGTCTTTATCCAGTACTTAACATACAAATCTTTCGTTCCCTCTTGAATATTGAGAATTTCATATGGACATTGTGTTACATTTATATTATAGTGTTCTTTACAATAAAGCACTTTTGTAGAATCTCCATTATGCCCGATTACTGTTTGTATCGCACTGCTGACAGCCTGGTGATTATCATCGTCTATGTAATGCAAAGCACTTTCGGAGGCTCCAAGTATATTAACAGGCCAACTAAAACCGGTTTCATTGTCTGTCCCTTTTATGTATCTGTAGTCTTCACTGTCCTGATAGGCAGTATTGTCAATATAAACATCGCTTTCAAATCCGGATTTGAATAACAGTGTCGGTTTTACAGGTATTTTATCAGACGATTTTTTATTACAGGAAATACATATTAACAAAACTCCGATTATTGATGTTATGATGCTGTTTCTCATTATTTTATGTTTGGTATTAAATGTGCTTATTCTCTTATCCCGCAACTATTTTGAAAACAGACTGTAATTTCAGAGACACAACCGGAAAACCACTAACGTACAATTAGGTTTTCTGTGGCTCTAAAACCATATCCTTCAACAGAAACAACATAACTGCCCGAAGCAATTCCATTGAGATCTAAATTCTCTTTCAGGGTTTTTCCCGTTACGGTTATCTGTTTCTCCAGAACAGGTTTTCCGTTCATCGAATAAATGGTTAACCGGACTTTTCCACCGGGAATATTCCGTACGCTAACCGTTACGTTTTGGCGGGCGGGATTGGGATAAACCTTCAGGTTTTCCGCTTTTACGGTATGCTTTTCGGTTCCTGTAAAAATATCCAGGTTGTAGATGGCGGTAAACAATCCCCTGCCGTGGGTTGCGGCCAATACCATATTGGTGCCGCCCTGTATTTTAAGCATATCCACCCGTACGTTGGCCATTCCGTCAACAGCGGGAGCCCATTCGGTTTCATCTTCCATCAGGGTATTGGTAGCCCAAACACCGATTTCGGTTGCCAATAGCGCCTGACCCGAATTTTGCGGATGATACAGCGCCCAGCGAACGGGAATATCCGGCAGGTTTGCCTCTTTCTCCTGCCAGGTGGTTCCTCCGTCGTACGTTTGCCATACCGATGAAACCCCATAATTGGAAAAGGTAACCAGCAATGTGTCTTCCGAACGTCCCAATGCGATGCACGACAGGTTTGCTTCAGGAAAATCGGGGCTTCCTATCTCAGTAGTTTCGGGATTGGTATCTGCATGTACTACTTTGTACAGTCTTCCCGAAACGGTTCCCACAAAAAGGTTTGATGTTCCGGAAGGTGCAAAACGGGAATAGGTAACGGCACTAAAAGGTACCGTAATACCGGTTCCGATATCAATTAATTGTTCCGCCGGACTAAAAGGAATGTTCTTTACCCTCAACAACCGGTTCGGGTTGTTGCCGAAAAATCCAACCGCATTGGAATACAATATGTTGTTGTTGTAATCATAATCGGCGGGGCTGATAAACGTTCCGCTGTTTCCGCCGAAAAAAGAAACGTAATTGCCATTACTGTATGCGGTGTATTGATTATAATAAACCGAGGTAATGTAAATGGATGCCTGATTGTTGTCCCAAAAACAAAAAGCGCCGTCGCCCCCGTCAATCATATCGAAAAGGTCTAAAGGTTCACCCGTATATTTCAAGGTTCCGTTGTCTTGCAAACCTCCGATAAACTGTTGCGACCCGGGTGTGGGTTTTAATGCACAGGTATAAAACTGCAAGGTGTTGTAACCTCTATTTCTTTCAACAAAGACAGGTTGCCAGTCGTCGGCATTTTCAGAGAGGAATACACCGCCGTCGGAGCAAAAAATGGCTGTTGAAGGGTTTCCCGGCTGAAAAGCAATGCGGTGCTGGTCGGCATGGACGTATTCATCGCCACCGCCCGAGTACATCAGGCTCCAGTCGGAAGCATGGTTCCAACTTGATCCTCCATTGGTGGAATGCCACAGATCGAGGCCTCCGGTATAAAGATTATTGGGGTCAACAGGGGAGACTTTCAGGGCAAACGCATGCCACGCCAGTGTTGACCAATCGCTGGCCGGAATAGTTATCGGATTCCATGTGATACCCCCATCCGTTGATTTTGTCATGTAACGTCCACGGTAATAGATAAATCCGTCGGTATAACCGGCTGCAAACTGGGCATAAATCACATCAGGATCCGAAGGTGCCGATGCAATAATGGTGCGTGCCGGAATATTATAAGTGGCATCATTACCGATAACATCGTTGTAATGGTCGTATATTGTCCAGCTTCCCGGTGTGCCGCTGTCGGAATACAATATGGTGGCTCCTCCGGTTAGATTCAGGTTTTCCATGGTTCCCACAAATATTCTTCCGTTGGAGGCTATTTCGATATCGGCAACCGCATAATGATCACCAAATGTGTGGGGGATTTCCGGCAGTACCTGTGTCCAGGTCAGCCCGCCGTCGGCAGAGCGGTACAATCCGTCGGTGGGAAGGCTCTCGTGCGTTTGTCCTTCATAGGTTCCCGAAGCAACCCCTGCATAGATAACCGAAGTGCCGTTTTCATCTTTCACGGCAATATCGGTAACATAGGCAAAGTTGGCTGTTGAATCCATCAATTCCCAGGTTTCGCCGCCATCGGTGGTTCTGAAAATACCGGTTCCCACTCCCGAAGATTTACGGTAAATAATTCTTGCCGTTTGCGCTTCGCCGGTACCCACATACATAATTTGGGGGTTGTTGGGGTCGTAAGTCATGCAGCTAATGGCAATGTTGCTCCAGAAATCACCCACCGGCACCCAACTCGAAGTGGCAGAAGTTATGTTGTTGTTGTACCAAAGGCCTCCCGTTACACCTCCCGCCCAGACTTTTCGGTGATTGGGATCGTTGGGGTCGAACATAATGGCCCGGGTACGACCGCCCATATTGGCGCCGGTACCTTCCCACTCTATCGCCGGGTCGTAGTCGCGTTGTGCCTGTTGTTTCCTCTCTAATGCCACAACCTGTTTGTAGGCTTTCTTCAATCGCTCAACAGGCACATATCCAAGTTGAGGGTCAACGGTTTTAAAGAACTCTTGCAAGGCTGCGGCATCAGCTTCTTCAGGCGATTCGCCCTCTCTGTTTTTCATTTTTTCATCCGGCATAAATTGTCTAACCGTACGATTAATGAATTCTTCATATTTTTCTCTGGCACTCTTTTCAAATGGATTTGAAAAAATAACTGATCCCAAAATGAGGATGGCTGATGTGGAAGGGATAATGATTTTTTTCATATATTTTTATTATTCAATGTTTCCTGATAACTTTTTAATAAAACGTGCAAATTAAACATTTTTATGACAGGAACAGATTCCAATTCGTTGTCAGCCTTTCAGCATGTTAAAAATCGTTTATCTTTGCAAATAC
>JALVZH010000242.1 GCA_027022105.1 Bacteroidales bacterium
CTGCCAATGTGGGCGGCATGGGTATCGGGCTGTCGCTGGCAAACGAGCTGGCCAAATTGTTAAACGGTAAAATAACGGTGGAAAGCGAGAGCGGCAAAGGCGCCACATTCACCTTTTCCATGCCGGTCGGGGTTTATAAAGTCCGGGAAGTGCCCGGCGAAAAGGCTCCGGTCAACGAAGAAAAAAAGGCAAATCAGGTTGCAATCAATCCGCACGAAAAACCCAAAATTCTCATTGTGGAAGACAACCCCGAAATGAATGCCTATTTGCGTGAAATTTTAGAACCTTATTACAACTGCGATACGGCTTTCGATGGCATTGAAGGGTTGCAAAAGGTACAAACGTCAAAATACGCTTTGATTCTTTCGGATGTAATGATGCCCGGAATAGACGGTTTTGAGTTTAAGCAAAAAATCAACAGTCTCAACAACTATAAAAACACGCCGTTTATATTTATTACCGCCAAAGCACAACTGGAAAACCGTATTGAAGGTTACCGGCTCGGCGTTGACGATTATATTGTAAAACCATATGCCAAAGAAGAACTTATTGCCCGTATTGCAACGCTGATAGCCAATAAGCAGGTGCGCGACAACTGGGCAAAAGAAAATCCCGAACTGATAACCCAACAGGGAAGCAGCGATGAAATGATGCTGGCAAAATTCAAGTCGATTATAAGAGAGCATCTTCCCGACGAAAATTTCAAGGTTTCCGACCTTGCCGGAGAAGCCGGTTACAGCACAAGACAGTTGAGCAGGGTTATAAAACAGTCGTCGGGATTAACACCGTTGCAGTTTATATTGGAAATGCGGTTGCAAAAAGCTTATGTGTATCTCACGGAAAAAAGGTATGCAACAATTGCGGAAGTAAGAAACCGTGTTGGTATGCCCGGTGCAGCCCATTTCAACAAAAAGTTCAGGGAACGTTTCGGGGTAATGCCTGCGGATGTGCTGCAAAAAGGTTAGTAATACCAATTTTCCGACAGGGAATTGCAATTGGATAGTACTTTAAGATGATTTTCTTCCGCACTTTAGTGCGGTTTAACAAGATGAAAAACCAACGGCTTTAGCCATTAATGCCTATATCTAAATAGTGCAAAACAGTATTTTTGATTTATTGTTTATTTCTTTTACCGGGAAGAAACGAACCAAAGAAAGCGACCCAAAACGATTGCTTACCCGCTCTGCCAAAAGGTAACGGCTACGGCAAAAGAGTCGCATTCAAACCCTAACCCGCATATCCCACCTGTCGGTTTGAAGCCGAAACGCAAGCGCTTTTGCACGTATCCGTAAGCCTTCTGGCATTCACACCGCCACATCCTCCCGTTTTGGGCGGCCCACCCGCAAGAAGATTTAGATGATTTAGCCGGTGGCGTCCACTTGCCCAATGCAGGTGTAAATCCGAAACAGAATCTTTTTGCCTCAGGATTTTTGTTTGGATGACTCTGAATTGTAAAGATAGGAATAAAGGTTACGAAAAAACGGCTATCAAAATCCCGGTAAGCATAAAGCCTCCAGCCCCAACCCCAACCAACTCAGAGGAATCATGTAGGCCGGCTAATGCGCAGACGATTCCGAAGAGTCTCCAAATCAATAACATAATACAAATTAATCAACGCGAATAATATCGGAGATTCATCACCATTCCGACCCACATGGCTTTTTGGGAGGATGGCTCTGAATGGTAAGGATGGAGAAAAGGTTACGATTAAACTCTCGTATATCCTCCGGAAAGCATAAAAATCTCCAGCCCCACCCCCCACCAACTCAGAGGAATCATGTAGGCCGGCTAATGCGCAGACGATTCCGAAGAGTCTCGTTTCCAATAATTCAGTATAGATTATCCAACGCGAGTTAATACGGAGATTCAGACCGGCCTGAGGCGGGTCTGAATTGTGAAGATTGAGATAGGGGTTACGAAAAAAGTTATCAAAATACTGGAAAGTATTTAAGCTTCCTGCTCCAACCTCCCGCCAACTCAAAGAAATCATGTGGTATGACGAAGATGATTTTCTTCCGTACTATAATAAGTGCGGTTTATCCAATTATTTGTTCTATTTTCAAGTCTTATTTATTTTCTGATTTATTTATCAGTATAATTACTATTTGTTGAACTTGTTTAAAGTCTAATAAAACAGTTGTAATATAAAATATTGGAAACCAGAAAAGTGAATGTCTTTTTTTATAAACCCACCCCTACACCCCTCCAAGGAGGGGAATAATGGAATTCATTTTCTGGTTTCCAATATTTTATATTCATTTTCATCATGTTAACTTTAAACAACCTCGTTTCATAATCATTATAAAGATTAGAATGAACTAAAAAAATGCAGCAAAAGTTCCAACGGTTCAGGCTATGGTGCGTACCGAGTTCCGTAACGATAATTTTTAAATTTAAACTAACGTTATTCCGTGAATTATCTTTAATATTTACAATTAATTAAGGCATGCACTATGAGCCGATGTTATGCAC
>JALVZH010000243.1 GCA_027022105.1 Bacteroidales bacterium
ACCGAAAGCTGAGAATCGGAAATAGTGGTAACTACTTTTGTACAATTTTTCGAATCCCTTATTTCAAACAAAAATAAAATGTTAAAAAAATACCACAACATTTTCGGTAGTTTGGTTATTTTGGACGAGGTTCAAAACATCCCTATTGAATACTGGTCTCTGGTGCGTGAAGTATTGAACCTGCTTTCTGAAAAAGCGCACTGTTATTTTATTTTAATGACAGCTACGCAACCCTTAATTTTTCCGGAGCAAAAAGCAATAGAACTGGTAAAGAGCAAAAACATTTTGTTTGAACAATTAAATCGTGTACGCATTAACCATAATCCGCAATCACTTCAATTATCTGTTTTTGTTCATAAATTTTTAAATTCATTAGAAGACCGGAAGTCGTATGCTGTTATTTTAAATACCATTCAATCTTCGATTGAATTTTTTCAGTTGGTAGAGCAAAACTTAAGTACAGACCATCAACTGTTTTATTTGTCCACAAATATTATTCCTTTGCACCGGCAGCAGCGAATTGCAGAAATCAATACCCATTTAAGGCAAGGTATCCCTTTAATTTTAGTAAGTACCCAAGTCATTGAAGCCGGGATTGATTTCGATTTTGACATCATTTACCGGGACTTTGCGCCTGTCGATTCCCTTGTACAGGCGGCCGGTCGTGCTAACCGTAACGGTTCAAAAGCGAAAAGCGGGGAAGTACATCTGGTTCATTTGGCCAATGAACAAGGACGTTCTTTCGCCCACTTCATTTACGGTAAGGCACACTTGTTTGTGGCTAACAAACTCTTCGAGAAGGTTACACAACTACCGGAAGAAGCGTTCATGGAATTGGTTCATCAAAATTATAAACAATTAACTCAGATTTGCGACATGTCCCCTGGAGAAAAGATCTTCCAAAAATGGTGGCAGGAATGTGACGAAAAGATTTTACCCGAATTCCGTTTAATAGATGAAAAGTTAAATTACGTGAATGTGTTTGTGAGTGTGGACGGACAGGCACAGGAAATATGGCAGCGTTTTCTAACCTCGGTTTACGGGGAAAAAGACATGCGACAAAGGCGCCTAAATTTTTTGAAAATGCGTAAAGAATTCAATCAATTTGTGCTTTCCATTCCGGCTAAACTGGCTAAAAAACATTTCTGGGATTACAGCCACAAACCCTTCCAGAATATTGGATTGATTGAACTTGAGATGGTTGAAGATTACTACCATCATCAAACCGGTTTCATCCGTTATGTGGATGAAGAAACCCTATTTCTTTAAACAGAAGGAAAAAACATGAAAAAAGTAAATTAAAGCTCATTCAAGGGAACCTTTTGCTAAGAGCTAAACTTATTCTGAAAGGCGGATTTTTTCATGAAGAACATGACGTACCTCCTGAAATCGAAAACGTATTTCTAAAAAATGTAATACAGTTTGAAGAGACCGAACCCGCGCCGATGTACCAACACCTGCGCATCGAACCGGTCGATTTCACAGTAAAAAAGGATTTAGGCAAGGAAGCGCTTCTGCAAAAATACACCTTTGTTGAAGG
The DNA here is from genome assembly GCA_027022105.1 of Bacteroidales bacterium. Taxonomy (GTDB): domain Bacteria; phylum Bacteroidota; class Bacteroidia; order Bacteroidales; family F082; genus Sulfidibacterium. The sequence continues at coordinate 1,541 of JALVZH010000243.1, forward strand.
CATGACATTGCATCCGGATGTTTGCACCGACTATTGTCCCGATTGTTTCCAATTTGATTATTACGAAGTTAAATACGAATCCGGAGCAAAAAAGAAATAGAACAGGAGCGGCAAAGGAAAAGATCTGACTTAAGATAAAAAACATTTGAATTTAACAGAGAACAATGACGCCAAATAACGAAATAATCATTTATCAAAGTGAAGACAAAAAAATAGAAGTTTCCGTAAAAGAAGAAACCGTCTGGTTGTCTTTAAACCGGATTGCTGAATTGTTTGATGTGCAAAAGGCGGCTATCTCAAAGCATATAAAAAAGATCTATACCTCCGGTGAATTAAAAAGGGAGTCAACTGTTTCCATTTTGGAAACAGTTCAAATGGAAGGACAAAGAAGGATAAAAAGAAATATCACCTATTACAATCTTGATGTGATCATCTCGGTTGGCTATCGGGTAAACTCTAAAAAAGCCACACAATTCCGGATATGGGCTACTCAGGTTTTGAAAAATTATTTGAATGCGCTTACAGCCTTATGCTATTTAGTGGCAGCAAGTCAGCCACAACAAAAAAAACTTATGATTAATTTAGTTACCCAAATGATTAATATCAGAAATTGGTAATATTTCCAAAAAACAATACATTCGTTTAGTTTAAGAAGAAAATAATGAAACATGATGAAAAACCCGTTATTACCGGCACCTTAATCTGGTATTATTTTATTTGCCAACGGGAAGTCTGGTTAATGTCCCGTCAGATTAATTCGTACCAGGACAATCCTTTTCTGGAACTGGGACGCTTTTTGCAGGAAGAAAGCTACGCACGCGACAAGAAAAATATTCGATTTGAAAATATTGAATTGGATGTCATCCGAAGCAATGGCGGACGGCAAATAATAGGCGAAGTAAAAAAATCTTCCAAATTTTT
>JALVZH010000244.1 GCA_027022105.1 Bacteroidales bacterium
AGATGGCTTCGCCGGAGGAAGCCGCCACATTGGCAGCATGGCTGTTGTCGCCGCTGTCGCGATACGTTACGGGCGAAGTGCTGCCTCACGACGGTGGAATTCGATTGTAAGGATTTTGAATTCTCACAAAAAAACCTGATAATTTCTCTACCTTTGCCGTTATGGATTACCGTGAAACACTTAACTGGCTTTTTTCGCAACTGCCCATGTATCAAAGGGTGGGAGGAGCCGCTTATAAAGCCGATTTGCAAAAGACCATCGATTTGCTGAATGCTCTGGGAAATCCTCAGGAACATTTCAAAGCAATACACATTGCCGGCACCAACGGCAAAGGGAGTGTGGCGCATATGGTAGCGTCGGTATTGCAGGAAGCGGGGCACAAAACGGGATTATATACCTCACCCCATTTGAAAGATTTCAGGGAAAGAATTAAAATAAACGGTGAACCGGTTCCCCGGGAATATGTTACCGGTTTTGTTCAAAAAAATAAACCGGTTTTTCAAAAACTCAAACCCTCGTTTTTTGAAATGACGGTGGCCATGGCTTACAGTTGGTTTGCCGCGCAAAAAACGGAAATAGCAGTGTTGGAAACGGGTATGGGAGGGCGCTTGGATTCGACAAACATCTGTCGTCCCGTGGTTACGGCAATAACCAATATAGGAATGGACCACACACAATTCCTCGGAGACACCATTGAAAAAATTGCAAGGGAGAAAGCCGGTATCATTAAAAACAATATTCCCGTGGTAGCAGGCAGGCATCAGCCGGAAAGCGATGCTGTTTTCCGTGAAGTGGCCGCAGCCCGCAATGCACCTCTTTTCTTTGCCGAAGATGACATTGATGTGCGCCCTTTGACGGGAGAAACACCTTTGCAAAAATACTATGACATCTGGGTAGGGAATGATCTTATTGCAGAAAGGGTAAATGTCCCTCTTTCCGGAAATTATCAGCGGGAGAACATTGCTGTTGCGGTAAAGGTTCTGGATATTTTAAAAAAAGGAACGGAATTCAGAGTCAGGACGGAAGACATTACAGAAGGACTGGAGCAAACGGTGAGCAATACGGGTATTTCGGGTCGTTGGCAGGTAATCAATACCAATCCCCTTGCCATTGCCGATACGGGCCACAATCCTGACGGTATCAGAGAGGTTGTAAACCAACTGAAAGAGATGAATTACAACAAACTTCATTTTGTGCTTGGAATGGTGGACGACAAAAACCATAATGAGATACTGGAACTATTGCCCAAAGATGCCCGCTATTATTTTTGTACACCGCAAATTCCAAGAGGATTGGATGCGGAAATACTCGGCGAAAAAGCTGCCGGACACGGTTTGCAGGGATTGACCTATCCCTCGGTTTTGTATGCATACAATTCGGCGGTAAACAATGCCGGAGTAAATGATATGGTGTTTGTGGGCGGCAGTACCTTTGTGGTTGCCGAGGTGGTGTAAAAATGAAAATAAACGATAAATGGACTTTTTTACTCTCATTGAATATGTTTTGTCCGGTATTCTGGTGCTTTACGGGCTCTATTTCGCTTACGATTTAATCAAAGAGCGAAATGCAGGTCCGCCGCTGTGGCAGGAAGCCCGCAAAAAAGGTGCTGTTTCCGCCCGGTTACTAAAAGAGGCAAGGCGTTACGGCGATAAAATCAGGTTTTACAATTTCTGGCTGCAAACCCAACGGCTGAAAAAGGATAAAGTAGAGGGTGCCTTTGCAGAGCTGGGTGTTTACAAAGGCGATTCGGCGCTGGTTTTGCATTTGATGGCTCCTGAACGGACATTCCATTTGTTTGATACGTTCGGCGGTTTTGAGGAGGCTGACTTGAAACCGGAAACCGGTGAGGCAGCTGATTACTCGCCCCATAATTTCGCCGACACCTCTCTCGAAAGGGTTAAACAGCGCCTCTCTTCGCCGCAATTTGTTTTTCATCCCGGCCATTTTCCCGGAACAGCACGGGTGGTTGCAGATGAACGTTTTGCTTTGGTTAATCTGGATGCCGATTTGTACCTGCCTACCAAAGCCGCACTGGAGTTTTTCTATCCCCGTCTGTCGCCCGGCGGCGTTATTTTTATCCACGATTACAACGCCAAATGGAAAGGGCTGATGAAAGCCGTGGACGAGTTTGTAAAAACCATTCCCGAACCGCTTGTTTTGCTTCCCGACAAAGATAGTACGGTGATGATTGTGAAGAGCAAAGGGGTGTAGGTAATACACGTTTCTGTTTAAAAGCATCAACCGGTTTTAGTTATGTTCCGTTCCATCTAAGGCGGTGTGGCAATCTCCATCTTGTGCCAACCATCTTGTGCCATCCAACTCACACCACTAACCCCTCACACTTCAGAGGCATATTCTGGTCGGCCATAGGGGCAGGAATGCCGATGAATCCCCCCTCGTGCTTCTTTTCCATTTAACAAAACGATACAGACATTTCGGAGATTCATCGGGCGCGCCTTTTAACCTGACGGATTGAACGCCGGTTTGAGGGTAAGGCCTCCGTCAGGTTGAAAAATTTGGTGATAAAAATTGATTAAACCGTAATCCAATCTTTTTTACACACTGCATTGCTTCCATTCTTAATTCTAATGTCTGATATCTGATATCTAACATAAAACATAATACATCCAAACGCTTGTCTGCCTCTGGCTGATTGTTCATTTACAAACCTTTAGGTATTGTTTTCAACCTTTCAGGACTCCACCCGCATTGCAAGCCCCGACCTGAAAGGTTTATCCGCCCGCAAACCCTACGGCGACCTGAAACTTTTGAACCTCTGAACCTTTGAACTTTTGAACCTTTGAACTTTTGAACCTCTGAACCTCTGAACCTCTGAACCTTTAACCTTTGAACATCAAAAATAATACATCAAAAATATCACACGTGTCCGCCGCAGGCTGATCAAAAATAATACATCAAACATCCTCACTTCTTACAATATCGGCTCCGAGTTTCCTCAGCCGTTCGTCGATGTGTTGATAACCGCGGTCTATCTGTTCTATGTTTTCGATAATGCTGGTTCCGTCGGCAGAAAGGGCGGCAATAAGCAGGGCAACTCCCGCACGGATATCGGGCGAACTCATGGTGATGCCGCGCAACTGCGGTTTTCTGTCGAGTCCGATAACGGTGGCTCGGTGCGGGTCGCAAAGAATAATTCTTGCCCCCATATCAATGAGTTTGTCAACAAAAAAGAGTCTGCTTTCAAACATCTTCTGATGAATCAAAACACTTCCTTTTGCCTGGGTGGACACCACCAGCATAATACTGATAAGGTCGGGGGTAAAACCGGGCCAGGGTGCATCGGCAATGGTCATAATGCTGCCATCGATGAAGGTCTCTATTTGATAATGCTCGTGTTTTGGCACGAAAATGTCTTCGCCTCTTTGTTCCACCGTAATTCCCAGCCTTCCGAATACCGAAGGAATAATACCGAGGTTGTCGAGCCGTGTATTTTTAATGGTAAGTGCGGAAGCGGTCATTGCCGCCATACCGATAAAACTGCCCACTTCAATAAAATCGGTTTGCAAGGTGTGTTCGGTACCGCCAAGCGAATCAACGCCTTCTATTGTCAGCAGGTTGGAACCGATACCCGAAATACGGGCACCCATCCTGTTGAGCATTTTCGACAGTTGTACCAGATAAGGCTCGCAGGCCGCATTGAAAATGACCGTTTTGCCTTTTGCCAGTACCGAAGCCATTAAAATATTGGCAGTACCTGTAACCGACGCCTCTTCCAGCAGCATTTCGGCACCTTTCAATTGTTTGGTGTGTACCTCGTAGCGTCTTTCCTTGCTATTGTAATCAAAAACGGCATTTAATTTTTGCAATCCGTTGAAATGGGTGTCCAATCTGCGGCGGCCTATTTTGTCACCACCCGGTTGCGGTATGATACCCTTGCCGAAACGTGCCAGCAAAGGCCCGATAATCATTATACTGCCCCTGATTCCGGTGGCTTTTTTTGCAAAATCTTCCGTTTCAAGGTAGGAAAGATCAATGTTGTCGGCTTTTAGCGACCAACTGCCAACCCCGCTATTTTTAATTTTTACACCAAGTCCTTTTAACAATTCCAGCAACCTGTTTACATCGCGTATATCGGGAACATTGTGAATTTCAACTTCTTCGGATGTTAACAGGGGGGCACAGAGCACCTGTAATGCTTCATTTTTTGCGCCTTGCGGAATAATTTCCCCGGAAAGCTCTTTACCTCCTCTGATTTGAAAAGAGCTCATTTTTTAATTAATATTTAGAGAAATAGCTTATTCTTTTGGAATTTTTCTTGGATTTTTTCTTTTTATTTTGCTTTTGTTGTGGAGCCAGAATATTGGAGTCCAACAAAACCGTTCCCTCGGGCACTGTGATTTTACCGTGCGAAAGCTCCGATATATTCTTAAAAATCACATCATCGGTAACGGCATCACGGTTCCAGATGAGATAAGATTTTTTCATGTGGTTGGCGAGGATGTAAATCAAAGCATCCTTTTCTTCGCCGTCTTCCATTCCTATGATGGTCTCAATTATTTTTTCGACATTTTTTCCGTAATGCTTGTAACGGATGTTGTCTTCACTATAATTTATCTTATCAGGACGTGCCTTCACGGCTTCTTTTTCGGGTTTCGGATAGGGCCCGTCAACATCAAGCCGGTAATTGGCAATAATGTGCATGTGATCCCACAATTTGTGTTCGTAATCAATGTTTTCACGAATTTCGGGATGCATATTGGCCATTACGGAAACTATATAACGTGCTATTTTGTTGCGTTCTTCACGGTCTTCAACAGTGATAGCATATTCAATCATCTTTTGTACATTCCTGCCGTATTCGGGAATGTTCATCTTTTCTCGTTGTGTGTTGTATTCCATTTCTTTGTTTCAGGTAATTAAATAACAAAGTTCTTTTAATCCTTTAGTTTAAGGATGCAAAGATACATGATTTTTTTATTGGGTTGTTTTTAAAATCCCAAAAGAAGTCCGGCACCTCCCACCATAAGTCCTGCAAGCATATTCAGCAGTTTTACAATTACAAACGATTTTCTTGATTCGGCCAGAAGCGGAAGACTGCCGTGTCCGTCCTGAACAATGGAGCTGGCAAGCAAAATGCTGAAAGGTATGGAACCGTTGGCAAAAAGCAATACAAATACCATATGTGGTCCCGATTCGGGGATGATACCTACGAGAACGGCAATGATTAAAATAAGAAACAGGTTATGGGAGATAATGTGATTCAAATCGTACATGTTGTTTAAAACAGCCACAAACAGCAGTGTTCCCAATGTCCAGAGGAATATCTTTAAAAAGTGTTTTCGGATAATGTGACCCCAAAGGTGTTTCTCAAGAAAATGGTCGTTAACGGTGAGGACAACAAACAAAGTAAACAAAAGTACGATGACAAACGTTGCTTTTATCCATACCGGATGCCCGTGACTTTCGGCTTTAATTCCGAAAGACATAAGGGAGTGCAGCGGGTTTTCGTGGGTGTCGCCCGTAAACAGGATAAAGAAAAAAGCAACGATGACGAACAGCATGAGCGCACGTGTGGCACTCATTTTAATAAGCTGTTGCGGAATGGTCTTTTTCTCAAAACAGGTGCACTCGGGCACGGTGTGTAAATGGAGGTGTTTCTCTTTAAGGGGCGGTACATATTTTCCTTTATAAAAATATTCCACTGCCAGTCCTGCCGATATGGCAGCGATAAAGATGACGACATGCAGCAGCAAAGCTTTTTCGGGAATAACGGAAAACATTAAAAACGCTTCATCGCCCGAAGTGGCTATCATGGTTGCTACCAGTGCTCCGGTTCCGAACAGGTTGTGGATATACATGGATACGGCAGTGTAAGCTCCCAGGCAACCGGGAATAATACCCAGTACCGAGCCCAGCAAAACCTGCTTCCATTTACTTTTTTCAAGGCCTTTGCTCCATAATCCATGGGTAAAAACGTTCAGGTATTCAATGATAAGCATCATCGAAAGGACGAAGACCGTAATGATTCCGGTCTGTTTTAATATTTCTGTAATGTGAATATCCATAGCATATTTATCTCCGGCAAGGTAATTATTTTTTCAAAATCCGTACCGTTAAAAAATAAACTTGTTTAAAGTCTAAACATTTGATAAATTATAAAATATTGGAAACCAGAAAAGTGAATGTCTTTTTTTATAAACCCACCCCTACACCCCTCCAAGGAGGGGAATAATGGAATTCATTTCCTGGTTTTCAATATTTTATACTCATTGTCATCACGTTAACTTTAAACAACTTCAATAACATTAATCAACCGGAAAAGAGAATCGCTTTTTTTAGATTGATAATAAATAACAGATTAATTATTGTTAAATAATTGTAAATATTATCATTTAATTATTTTTGCATTTAATTACTTAAATCGGAAAAATGGGTAGAATAGTTAATATTTCAGAAGCGGTCAGTATAGCTCTTCACGGTATGGTTATTATTGCGCAAAGTAAAGAGAGTCAGGTAAATGTAAATGATATTGCAAAACGTATTGACAGTTCGAAATTCCATGTTGCCAAAGTAATGCAAAAACTGGCCAAGGAGGGGTTTCTCGGTTCTCACCGCGGGCCTGCCGGCGGTTTTTTTCTGATTAAAGATCCCAAAGAAATCAGGCTGATTGATATTTACGAAACCATAGAGGGGAAACTGGTGGTAACACAATGCCCCATTGCGCGCCCTACCTGCCCGTTTCATTCGTGTATCTTCGGTAATATTACCATAAAGATGGTCAACGAGTTTAAAAATTACGTGGAACGGAAAACGCTCGCCGATTATATTAATCACTATTAACGATTGATTGTTCCCGTTTTAAACTTAAAAACTCAATCAACAAACTTTAGTCTGATTTTCTAAGTCTATTTCCCTTTCTCAATCGCTTTTAAAGCAATTTTGTCAACCAGCGACGGCGCAATGAGTTTCAGCCATATACCCAGTTTGCCGCGCAAAGTCATCACCAGTTCACGTTTCCGTTTGTCCATGGCAGGTATAATCAATGCGGCGCACTGTTGCGGTGTCATCACCTGTTTCTCTTTTACGGGACTCTTTTTAATGGGTTTGCCGTCGGGGCCCAGTGCTCGTTCGCGTACTTCCGTTGCCACAAAGCCGGGATAAATCATGGTTACACTCACCCCGCTCTCTTTCAGTTCGATACGCAGGGTATCGAAAAAACCGGCCATGGCATGTTTGCTGGCGGCATATCCCGAACGTGTGGGTACCCCCGATTTTCCCGTGAGGCTTGAAATACCGACCAGCCGCCCTTTTGAGGCTTTCAGATGGGGCAGGGCATAATGGGTGCAATAAACACTTCCCATATAGTTTACCTGCATGATGTGTTGCAGAATGCTCATATCTTTAATTTCCTCAAACTTTGCCCACATGGTAATACCCGTATTGTTTATAAGCACATCCAATCTGTTGAATTTGTTAATTGCCGAATCGATAAAGTTTTTGCATTGATTTTCAATAGCAACATCTACCTGCACGGCAATGGCTTCGGCTCCTTTTTCACGGCATTGTTGTGCTACCGCCTCCAGTTTTTCAATGTTTCTGGCACCCAGTACGAGCAGGGCTTTTTGTTCTGCAAGTTGCAACGCCAGCTCTTTTCCTATTCCTGCCGATGCACCTGTAATGGCAATAACTTTATCTTTAAAAACCGGTTTCATAACGGACTGTTTTATTTAAACTCCTCAATAATATGGCTGCGGAAACCCGGTGTGGCGTACGTTTTGAAATTTCCGGTTACCGTATCCGACCAGATGAAAAACGCCTCTAAATCAGGGTTGTTTTCCACAAATTTTCCGGCCTTTTCATAGCCCATTACCATAAATGCAGTGGCATAGGCATCGGCCACGGCGGTGTTGTCGGCAATCACCGACACGCTTAAAAGCGAATGCTCCACCGGAAAGCCTGTGGCGGGGTCAATAGTATGCGAATATCTGATTCCGTTTTCTTCAAAATATTTCCGGTAGCTTCCCGAAGTAGCCACCGATTTGTCTTTGAGGGCGATAACCGCTTTCAACGCCCGGCTGTCCTCTTTGTTGGCTGCAGGCTTTTCAATGCCGATTTTCCATGGTTTCCCCCCCGGTTTTTCACCTTTTGCTTTCACCTCGCCGCCAATGTC
>JALVZH010000245.1:0-1440 GCA_027022105.1 Bacteroidales bacterium
AAATAAGATTCAATCCCAATTATATAATTGTTAAAATGGTAGTAATTCAAGTTTCCTTTACTTGTAATATAGTTATTTTTTAAAGATTTTTCAAGTTCACTTGTTGTCTTTGTTTTATTTAAAAAGTCATACCAATCAATCGATATTACACCGGCTCTATTTTTGGCGATTGCTTGAATCCGCTCACCAATTTTGCCTTTAGAGTAAATTGCAATACCTTCAGAGTAATCCATTAATTTATATCCATTTTTTACCATAAGATCTTCCCAGTCTGACATTGGTTGATTAAGGAACTTGATAATTGTTTCCGTTGATATTTTGATAAATGTTTCGTCTCCAATCTTTACATGTCCTAATTCAGACTGAGAGTAAATAAAACTAACAAATGTGAAAAACAATATTGTTATCAATAATCTCTTTTTCATCTTTAAGGTCTTTTAAACTTACTGCCAATGTACCAGGCTATGGTGCGTGCCGCAGTTTAATGATTTATTTTTCTGTTTACCGGTAATTTCATTTAATGCTTAATTGTCATATTTACAATGATTTGCGGTATGCACTATGAGCTATTGTTACAAGCCGTTTTTTATCGTTTATATTTTAAAATTAGTCTTTCCCCAAACCTGTTTCTTAGCTTTTGAAGATGAATGTCTTCGGTTTCATTTTTATCAATGTCAAATACAATTAAGCATGGATTGAAATCAATTTCTAAACCTTTTGTGTCTAACTGTTTTTTTAATAATTTCAAGTCCTTTAAATTATGTAATACAACTTTATATGAATTTAAAATTTCAATTTTATGATTATGTAATTCTCTTTTATATCTGTCAATTTGTTCGAAAACTTTTGGACTTGTTCTTGAACGAATTTCCGAATTGGTAAAATGTTTTGCCTCGTAAAAAACAAGCTTATTCTTTTCTAAAGTCAGATAATCAATTGAAGAAATTTCGTAGTCAGATTTGTTTTTCGGATTCGGAATTTTATTTCTGACTAAAGTAATTTCAACATCAATAACACAGTTTTTATCATCCATCACTTCTTTGTAGGATTCAAACTTTTCTTTCCCAATGTAATTTTTGATATTCTCTTTTATTGAATCTAATTCCGAAAGGTTTTTAATTTTAGCTTTTTCGTTTGAAATCAATCCATTTTTAGAAATAAAATAACCAGGATTAAAAACGCCCAAATATTTTTTATGCGTTTCTCCTTTTATCAATCCTTTTCTAAATGAAAGTTTACATAAACTTTGACCTTTAAAATAAACATTTAAATATTCATCTCTAATTGCAATAAAAAGGTCTTTGTCATTGACCATTTTATACCAAAAGGAATTTTCATCAGAATACAAATTGTTTAATTCGGTTAAAAAACCAATATTGTTTATTCCTCGTTTAAATATTGACATTTTGTTTTCTCCTTTTCCATGAAAGGGTTCTTTTT
>JALVZH010000245.1:1450-19588 GCA_027022105.1 Bacteroidales bacterium
ATTGGATTTGTAATAATCGATTTCTTTTTGTTCTAATGTTTTTAAATAATTATTTAAAGCCTCGCTTTTCGATATTGGGTAAAACTTTAATGGTCTAGGGATTAATAATTTTCCCAGTTTAATTGGTTTCGCATTTTTGTCAACTTGAAAAACAACACTTCCTTGAATTGTTAGAGGTTGGTGTTTTAATTCTTCATGAAAAGGTGTAATATCAATTAAATTTCCATTTGGAGCCTGCCAAACAGCATGATGAGTTGCAAATAAATAATTTCCAAATCTTTCTGATTCTCTATGACCAAAATACCAACCATAAATAACAGAACCACCATGCTTTTCTACATAATGAATTACGTTTGAGATACAATTCGTTGCTATGGAATCTCTATCTGGTCTATAATAAACTAATCCGAATGTTTCTTTGCTTAAAGATTTTGCAAAGGCCGCAATTGCATTAAATAGAATGTCGTATTTATCCATGAGTTATTAGATTAAATGGCTTGTAACGTACGTATATACTTACCAAAATTACCTACATTATTATATTAACTGTTATAAAGCACCCTTATTCCATTACTTTTGTGGAAAATAGTTATCTTTTCTAATTAATTGCTATTTGTTTTATATAACATTGTTACAAAATTAGCAAAAAAAAATGAATCACAGCATCTGATTAAAGTACAGCGCACCGGAAAGTAATGGCAAATTTGTATAACCAATGGTGATGATAAACCACAACCGGTTTTCGTTTTTATAAAACATTTCATTTCGATGAGCACCGGGCAAGCTTGCAGGAAAAGGTTGAGAAACTTTCGAAGGTATTTTGATGTCAGATATCCGATATAAGACATTAGAATTAAGAATGGGGAATCGCGGCAGGGATGGGAGCGGTAGATTGCGAAGCCTACAGGCTTGCAACTACAAGCGGACAGCAGATTGCGATGCCTTGCGGCATGCAACTGTAAGCCCGGCCGCCATAATAATGGCACAAATGATTTGTGAAGATAAAAATCGGACTCATACCAAATTTCACGTTAAGATTTGTACTTTTGCCCGTTAAAAAATCTGCCTGTGGAAGAGTTTCTGAAACATTTGAATAAAGAACAGTACGATGCGGTGGTGAATACCGAAGGCCCGATGATGGTGATTGCCGGTGCGGGTTCGGGAAAAACGAGGGTTCTTACCTATAAAGTGGCTTACCTGCTGAGCCGGGGCGTTGACCCTTTCCGTATCCTTGCGCTTACATTTACCAATAAGGCCGCTCGTGAAATGAAAGAGCGGGTGATGCAACTTGTGGGCGAAGGTGAGGGAAGAAACGTTTGGATGGGAACATTCCATTCGATTTTTGCCAGAATTTTACGCATTGAGGGGTACCACCTCGGCTACCCGTCCAACTACACCATTTACGATACCGACGATGTAAAGCGGCTGATGAAACAGATTATCAAAGAGATGGATTTGGACCCGAAAACCTATTCGCCCTCTTATGTTCTGGCAAGGATTTCCATGGCAAAATCACATTTGATGTCGCCTGAAGATTATGCAGAAAATCCGGATGTAATAGCCGTTGACGAAAGTTCGCGAAAGCCTTTTATAAAAGATATTTACAAAAAATACAACGAACGGCTGAAACGGTCGGATGCCATGGATTTTGACGACCTGTTGTTCAATACCTGGCTGCTGTTCCGTACGTTCGACGATGTTTTGTATAAATACCAAAAGCGGTTTGAATATATACTTGTGGATGAGTATCAGGATACCAACCATGCCCAATACCTTATTATTAAACAGTTGGCAGCCAACAACGAAAACATCTGCGTGGTGGGCGATGATGCACAGAGTATTTATGCTTTCAGGGGCGCCAATATTGCCAATATCCTGAACTTTAAATCGGATTACCCCGATTACAAGCTCTTCAAGCTGGAACAAAATTACCGTTCAACAAAAACCATTGTAAAAGCGGCAAACCAGGTAATACGAAACAACCGTGATCAGATAAAGAAAACGGTTTGGACCGACAACGACGAGGGGCCGTTGATCGGATATATTTATGCCGGCAGCGATTCGGAAGAGGGAAAGAAAGTGGCGGAGAGTATTTTTGAAACCAGAATGAATGAAAAAAAGCCGCACAGCCACTTTGCCATTTTGTACCGTACCAATGCCCAATCGCGTGCAATGGAAGAGGCTTTGCGAAAGAAGAATATTCCCTACCGTATTTACGGAGGATTGTCGTTTTATCAGCGTAAGGAGATTAAGGATTTGCTGGCCTATTTCAGGCTGGCGGTAAACCAAAAAGATGAAGAGGCTCTGTTGAGGGCTTTGGGTACTCCGTCAAAAGGAATAGGAAAAACCACGGTGGAAAAGATAAATGTTGCTGCCGATAAAGCCGGTGTAAGCCTGTGGGAAGTTATTAACTATCCCGATCGGTACGGTTTGAACGTTAACAGCGGAACGCTGCGCAGACTGGAAAACTTTGCCACCATGATATCCAGCTTTTCCGTTGATGCCGGAAAGAAAGATGCTTTTACGGCTGCCAACAATATTGCGGCACAATCGGGCTTGCTGAAAATGTATCGTGAAGACGATGCCCCGGAAGCGGTGAGCCGGTTGGAAAACATTGAAGAGTTGCTCAATGCCATAAAAGAGTTTAGCGAACGGGGGGCCGAAGAGGCGGAAGGCGACCTGGAATCGCAGGGCAAACTGGCGGAATTTATGCAGGAGGTGGCACTGCTTACCGATGCCGATACGGACGACGACGAAGATGCCGACCATGTTACGCTGATGACGGTTCATGCTGCCAAAGGGTTGGAATTTCCCTATGTTTACATTGTGGGTCTTGAAGAAAACCTTTTCCCCTCGGTTCAGTCGCTTACTACACGTGCCGACCTGGAGGAGGAGCGTCGGCTGTTTTATGTGGCACTCACCCGGGCACAGAAAAAAGTAACCCTTTCGCATGCCGAAACCCGTTACCGTTGGGGACAATTCGACTTTGCCGAGCCCAGCCGTTTCCTCGACGAGATTGATGAAACGCTCATTGACAAGCCCAAAGCACGCCTGAGAAAACCGGTGAAAAACAGCAGTTTGAACGAGGATTACAGAAGGCCGCCGCAAAGGGAATTTGTTAAAAAGGAAACCGCAGAAAATATTCCGGCAGGCGAACCTGCCAATCCCGACGACCTGCAACCCGGCATGCAGGTGTCGCACCCTAAATTCGGTGCCGGAAAAATAATAAGTGTCGAAGGTACCGGGCCCAACAAAAAAGCGGTGGTATTTTTCCGGTCGGCAGGACAAAAAAACCTTTTGCTGAGGTTCGCCAAATTGAGCGTTTTGAACGGTTGATTTTTATGCAAAAGTTGTTTAGAATTAACATGATGATAGTGAATATAAAATATTGGAAACCAGAAAAATGAATATCTTTTTTTTAATAAACCCACCCCTAAACCCCTCCAAGGAGGGGAATAATGGAATTCATTTTTCTGGTTTCCAATATTTTATATTACAACTGTTTAATTTGACTTAATACAAGTTCACAGATAAAAAATCTTCAACCGAGACAACCTTTGTTTTTATTCCGGGATAATGAGCCTCGATGGTATTAAACGATTTGGGCCTCTTTTTGTTATTCCATTTTACTTCAATGGCGGTTAGTTGCCCGTTTTCTTCTACAATAAAATCAATTTCGGTTTTGTTTGTGGTTCTCCAGAAATTATCCAGATAATTTTACTCATTTGCATTAAAATTACCCAGGTAATTTTGTTGATTGCCATTAATAATCTCTGGTTAAACGGAAAAAATTATAAAGCCGGGCAGCCTTTTCCTTTCCAATCCCTTCTACCTGCCGCAACATTTTGATGTCTGCATTGACAAGGTTTGTAACGGAACCGAAATGCTTTAACATCCGCTTTGCCAGTGCCGGCCCCACACCGGGCAGACTTTGCACAAAATAGTGCTGTTGTTTTTGAATGTTTTTGGGTTTTCTGCCCACATGTTTAATAAAAATTTGCGGGTTGATGTATTGCTTTATTGCCGTGATAATCAATTGAACCGTATCTTCTTTTGAGGAAGATGTAATAACGGGAATTTGCCATGAAAGGTTTACGGCAAGCAGAGCGCCTTTTACGGCTTCGGGTGTAACATCGTGTGCCGTTTTAAAAGGGCTGCCTTCGACAATCATCAGCGGTACCATTTTGCTTTTTCTCAGTTTTGCACACTGGGTAAAAAGCCTGCCGCTGACAATGGACTGTACAAAATAGGTGTTGGTTTTCCGTTCGATAATTATCTTGTTGTCAATCATATAATCACCGGCGTACAGCTGTTTCATTTGTACATCTATATTGTGTTGTTTCAGCATTGCAGGAATTCCCGAATTTATTTCACGGTTGTCGGCAGTAAGGCGGTACATAATTTTGTGTTTTTAAGTTATCAAAAATAGGTAATTTTAAAATAACCGGATTTGGTTTTTATAATTCGAAGTTGTTTAAAGTTAACTAGATGACAATTAGTATAAAATATTGAAAACCAGAAAATGAATTCCATTATTCCCCTCCTTGGAGGGGGAGGGGTGGGTTTTTTTAAAAAAAAGATATTCACTTTTCTGGTTTTCAATATTTTATAACTCACCTAACGTTTAGACTTTAAACAAGTTTTTCATCTAATGTTGAGACTTTAAACAAGTTTATTGGTAAATAAAAGTAAATCGGGAATTTTAGCGCTAAATTTTCGGATATAATCGAAAAAATAACGTGAATATTTCGAATTCATTCAGAATTTTCTCTATTTTTGTCTTATAATGAGATATTTGCTTCATCCTACTTTTGGCGTACCTACACCGGTGCAGAAGTAGATTACGTTGAAGAAATAAACGGAGAATTGTCGGGCTATGAAATTAAATTTAAAAAACCGAAACTCAAACCGCCCAAAACCTGGGTTGATAACTACAGCAACAATTACAAATGTATTACAACGGATAATTTTTGGGAATTTGTGGTTTAGAATTCATTCCCTAAGATGGTTTCGATAATTTGTTTTAATTCAGGCAGATCATTTTTGGCGGTTTCCCATACCACAAGAATATGTTGTAGTCTTTCTTTATTCGTAATTGAACTATCTCTCATATATTAATGTTAAATCGGGTTTGATTCTTTCCATAATTTCCGGTTTTACCGCATTTTTCATTACTACATCTATTTTACGGCGAATAATATCTTCCAATTGATACTGAATATCTGCCAAATCAAACAGGGAAAAATTTGTTCTGTCAGGCACCTCAATCATCAAATCTATGTCACTATTAAAATCTTCTTCGTTTCTTGCAAACGAACCGAACACCCATGCCCTGCCAATTTTCGAGAATTGGCTTAATTTATTTGCAATTTTTTTTACGGTTTCTTTTCTGTCCGGTATTTGGGTTTTCCTGTATTCGAGCTTTTGCTCTGCCACTTTCAGGACCTCTTTTGCATATTCGTCATCACCGATTTCGTAAATTACCCTGTCACTTAAATAGCTGACTAACAATTCTTTTTTGTCGTAATTAAAAAATTCGGCCAGTTTTAATACCTGCTTCCTGTTGGGTTTTCGTTGTCCCCGTTCTATTTTGCTTAATATCGCCTGGTCAATATCCAGAAAAGCTGCCACTTTTCGTAAAGGATACCCCTCTTTTTCTCTTAACGATCTTATTAATTCACCGAATTTTTCCATTTTGAAAAAATATTTTTGACAAAATTAGTCAAAAAACATCTTTTATGCAATGTTTTGAAGAAATTGCTAAACTGTTCTTTATCATGCCACCTGTATGATGAAGAACCATAATTCGTTAAATCCGCGAAATTCGATGAGATAAAAATCATCGAGTTAACCACATTAACCGGATTTCATCTCAACGCAAAAGAGATTAAATTCATTTTAAATTAAATGGGTCAGAGTTTATTCATTAAACTTATACGGGATTATAATTTTCAGTAAATAAACTCTCCATGCTCCCCTTTAATGGTCAGTTTCTTAGTATCGGAAGGTTCAACGCGACCCACTACTTTTGCTTCAACACCGAAACTTTGCGAAATTGATATTAAGTCGCCGGCAATATTTCCGGGGACATACATTTCGAGGCGGTGTCCCATGTTGAACACCTTATACATCTCTTTCCAACCGGTATTGCTTTGCTCCTGTATCAATCTGAAAAGCGGTGGAATGTCAAACAGGTTGTCTTTTATTATATGAACATTACCGGCAAAATGCAGCACCTTGGTCTGGGCACCGCCGCTGCAATGAATCATGCCGTGAATCAGCGACTTATGTTCTTTGAATATCTCTTTAACAACAGGTGCGTAAGTGCGCGTCGGCGAAAGCACCAGCTTGCCCACATCCACACCCTTTACGGGCGACGGGTCGGTAAGGTTAAGACTGCCGGTGTATGCCAACTCACCGGGGACCAGCGGGTCGAAGCTCTCGGGATATTTCTTCCCCAAAATTTTATTGAAAACATCATGACGCGCGGACGTAAGCCCGTTACTTCCCATGCCGCCGTTGTACTCATTTTCGTAAGTTGCTTTGCCAAACGAAGCAAAGCCCACAATTACGTCGCCGGGCTGAATGTGATTTTCTATGATTTCGGTACGGGGGACTCTTGCGGTAACGGTAGAATCCACAATTACGGTGCGCACCAGGTCGCCAACATCCGCCGTTTCACCTCCTGTAAGGTATATCCCGATGCCATATTTTTGCATCTCATTCAGAAATTTTGCGGTGCCCTCGATAATGGCTTTGATTACTTCACCCGGAATCAGGTTTTTGTTTCTTCCTATGGTTGACGAAAGCAAAATATTATCGGTTATTCCCACACACAGCAGGTCATCCGTATTCATCACAACGGCATCCTGTGCAATGCCTTCCCATACCGACAAATCACCGGTTTCTTTCCAGTAAAGGTAAGCCAGCGATGATTTTGTTCCGGCACCGTCGGCATGCATTACATTGCACCATTGGCTGTCTCCGCCGAGGTAGTCGGGAATTACTTTGCAAAAGGCATTGGGAAAGATACCTTTGTCAAGGTTTTTTATGGCTGTATGCACATCCTCTTTTGAGGCCGAAACACCCCTTCCGGCATATCGCGACGAATCTTCCATTTATTTCTTTTCTCCGATAATCAGTCGTTGTTTTTTTGTATCAAAGGTGAATTTTCCGAACTTTTTCAGAACATCATCACCGAATATAAAAGGATATTTCGATTTGTAATTCACCCTTACTTTAATATCGTTTACCGTTTTGTTGGCAAGGGTTACCTCCCTGAGGTTCAGCACGGCTTTATCCACCAGCTTGTTGTCTTTCAATAATCTGGCAGGATCGCCTTCCATATCGTCTTTGGTTAAAACGCCGTTTTGCAGCAACTCCATGGCTTTATCTATCGAAATGGTTGCAGGTGCCGTTTTATCGTAAACAAACTCCTCGTCGTAGCCGTTGATAATGCAATGTACTTGGTAATTTCCGGTTTTCTTCTGAATCTTAAACGGAACCTCATTGTCTTCGGGATTTAGAACCACTCTTACGGTTGTATCCAGCACAACATTTGTCCCTTTGGGGACATAATCTTTCCGCAATACCCTGAATTCCGTCCGGCGGTTTAGCGAGTGCGCCGCCTCTTTTTCAGCGGTACTTCCCAAAGAATTGATAAAGTCGTCGTCGAGTACGGTACCTTTTTTAAAGAGGAAGCCGTCTTTTACAATATCTTTTTTCAATTTGCGGGGAACCCTTTCGCCGTACCCTTTGGCAATGAGTCTTGACGGGTCAATACCGCGCAAAATAAGATAATCAACCACCGAGGTGGCCCTCCGCTGCGAAAGTATGTCGTTATGTTCGTCGGTATCCCTCGAGTCGGTATGCGATGCCAGTTCGATGACAATGTTGGGATTATCGCGCAAAGTCTGAATTAATCCCTGCAACGAATCCTGATACCGGGGTTTCAAATCCCATTTACCGAGGTCGTACAAAATATCGGGCAATACAATGGGCTCTTCCGGTATGGGTTTCAGCATAAAATCCTTTTTAAAATCCTTGCTGAATTCCACCCCTTTGGTGGTTATGCTTCCTTTGGTATTGAAATAGTTTTCTTTACTCACCAAAATCTCGTAGGTGGTATTGGGTTTTATCTGGCTTTTGCCGAATTGGTAATATCCTTTGTCGTTGGTAATGGTAGAGAGCGAAACGCCGTCGGAACCGATAATTTTAACCGTTGCATCGGGCACCAGAAGCAGGCTGCGTTCGTCGGTAACCGTTCCCGAAAGGGTAAATTCCAATGGCGGCTCTATAAAATACCAGATATCCTCTTTTCCTCTGCCGCCTTTGCGGTTCGAGCTCAAATAGCCCCACTCTTCTTCGGGGTGAAAGATAATTCCGAAATCATCAAATGTGGAGTTAATGGGATATTTCAGGTTTTGCGGTTGTCCCCAGTTTCCGGCTGTGTCGATGGTTGTAACAAAAATGTCGAGCCCTCCCATACCGCCGTGTCCGTCAGAAGCAAAATAGAGGGTTGTGTCGTTTCTGAGGAAAGGAAACATCTCGTCGCCTTTGGTATTAACCACCGGACCGAGGTTCATGGGACGTCCGAAACCTTCGGTTTTGCTTTCTCTTGTGGCCACCCATATATCTTTACCTCCGAAACCGCCTTTTCGTTCGGCTGCAAAGTAGATAATGAGCTCACTTTCCGACACGGTCGGCTGACCAATGGTAGATAGCGTGTCAATACCTTTTATTTCAAGCATCTTAGGCGTTCCCCAGTTGCGCCCTGATCGGCGTGAAACATAAATCTGACAACCCGACTGCACCTGGGCCGTATTGGGACAGCGTGTAAAATAGAGGGTGTTGAATTTGGCATTCATCTGGGCGGCACCTTCATTGGCTTTGGTATTTATTTTTTCCGATTTATCAAGCAATACAGGCTCACTCCATTCACCTTTCCTGTCCTGGCGGGCTACAAACAGGTCGCTGAAATTCTGCCCTGTCCATCGGTCGGTTTCTTTTCCGGAAACGCCGTCGCGGGTCGAGGTAAACAAAATTTCATTATAGTTTTCGCTTGTAAATGCCGGGGCAAAATCAGCTTCTCTGGAATTTATTTTTTTTACATTGGTAACCTCATATTTCGAAGGGTTTTCCATCCATTCTTTTACCAGTTTTGTTGTTTCAACTCCCAGTTTTCCTCTCGGATCGTCGGGGACACGTGCGGCATAAGCCTCGTATTGTTTAATGGCTTCGTCGAATTTTCCGTTTATTTTCAGTGCGTCGGCATAATGTAAAAGAATCTCGGGTTTCTTTTTATCCCAACCGTAACGAACTAATCTTTTGTAAGTAATTTCGGCACGTTTGTAGTTTTCCGTCAGCCGGTAACATTCGGCCAGCCGGTAGGTTATTCTGTTTTTCTCTTCCTTGTTCTTTTTTACTTTGGTATAAGCCTTTTTGTATTTATCAATGGCTTCAAAATATTGCTGTTTATCAAATAGTTCGTCAGCCGTTTTTGCCGGATTACGCTTTTGGGCAAGGGCAAACAGCGGCAGCATTAACAACAGCAACAACAAAGGTTTTATCAATATTTTCATCTTTAAGATATATATTTTCAGAAGATTAACGTAAAAATGCAAAATTTATTAGCCGTTGGGAACAGAACCTTCGGGTTCACGAATTACCGGTTTTTCCTCTTCATCCTCCTTTTTTTGTCCCGCGGGTTCTTCCTCTTTTTCTACCGTTCCGGAAACTTCCTCTTTCGAAGCCGGTTTGTTCTCATCGGTTGGTGTAGCTGATTCAGACTCCTTTTTCTTTTCTTTCTCCGGCTCAACTGTCTCAAGGTTCAACTGTTTTTTATACTCTTCAAGTTTTTTTTTGCGTTCCAGTTTGTCGGCCTCACGGTTTATTTCCGTTTTAATGTCTTCGGTAGCCCGTTTCATTTCATTCATAAACCTACCCAGATTTCTGGCAAGCTCCGGTATTTTTCCGGGACCGAAAACCAGAAAAATAGCCAGTACGATCAACAAAATCTCACCCGAACCGAAATCAAAAAACAGTAGTACCAAAATTCCAATGTTATTTAAATGAAACGCAACAAAAGTACTTATTTTTTTATCGCAAAATAACGTGTATTGTCATCTTAAAAAGCAGGCTGAAAACAGAAGGGTTTAATTTCCTGAAAATGTATGCCGTTTTGAACCGTTAAGGCTTTCGGGCAATCATCAAACGTGCGTAATTGTGAAAGTATAATTTCTCTTCAAATGAATTGAAACCGGCTTTTCGAAGCATTTCTTTCAGGTCACGTTCAATAAAAGCGAATGCATAAGGGCACTCGCCCCATTTAAAAGGCAATCTGTAATAAACCGGCATTTTTTTCATATCAAATTCGGCAAAGTCAAGAATATTGAAAGTGCCGCCCGGTTTTAAATGTGCAAAAGCATTGGCTATAATCTGTTCGCGAACCTCTTGTGGAAAACCGTGCAATACAAAACTGATAAACACTTTATCGTAAAGATGCTCCGGGTCAAACGGAATATCAATTCTTTGCCGGATAAATTTCGCCTGCGGATAGTTTTTGCACTTTTCGTTGTATTGCCGCTCCATTATTTCGGAAATATCCAAACCGGTAATTGTACCTTCGTCGGAAAGATATTGCATCATTAAACAACTGTTCTTTCCCGTACCGCAGCCGAAATCCAATATCTCATCATCAGGATTGATATTCATATCGGCAATGGCCCGGCGGATAAAACGTTCGTATTTTCCGAAGGAAATCAGGTTCAACAGGTTATCGTAATATTTGGATATAAAAGGGGTTAATTCAACACCCGATTCAGGATATAGCTTTTTCATTATGATTAATTATTGATTCTTTTGGTTTTATTCGAGCCAAGGATCCATATTTGTATTCGTGCTGGCGTAAATATCGGTATTTGTATATCTTAATATTGTCTGAATCAGTTCTATTTTCGTTTTCACGGTTTGCCTGTCCGGTTTTTTCTCCAACACCTTTTTGTAATCGTTAATGGCATTGCCAAAACTACCTGTTCTGTAATACAGGTCGGCCCGCTGTTCCAGAAGCGCAACATCTTCCGGCGATTTTTCCAACAGCGCACTCAGGGTTGCAATCTCCTGTTCCGCTTCTTTTTTCTCTTTTGTATCCATTTATTCTGTCAAATATAATTTGAGGCAAAAGTAATTGTTCTTTCTTTTTCCCTGCCAAATAAAAAGACCTGTTCGATCAAACAGGTCTTCATAAGGGTTGTCGCTTAATTTTTACTCATAAAAACAGATGTAGGCACTAACCTCATCAACTTTCAATTTAAAGTTCTTGTGGGTATTCACTTCAAATGTTTCACCTTTACCGTAGGTTTTCCATTCATTTGTATCCTCTGTCCACACTGTGATTTTGCCGAGGTTTACGGTTGTTATCTCCTTCTTAATGGCACCGAATTCATACTCTCCGGGTGCTAATATTCCAACGGAAAAGTTCATTTTTCCATCATCATAAGTTAATGACTGCACCCTGTCGCCGTGATACTTTCTTAATTCAAACATAATATCTGCTTTTTAATAAAAAATTTTCCGTGTAAATATATAACAAATGTAAATACAAAACAACTAAAAAATTATAAAATTGCCGGAAAAGACTGTTTGCAGCCTCTTCCGGCAATTTACGGGCCGGCGATTAATCTTCATTGATTTCGTCCCGCCTTTTTTCCAGGTTTCTCAACTGGTTTTTTAGTCCGGTAATGGCACTGTCGAGCCATGATTTTTCGGATGCAGGATCATTTGCAACCGGGCCGGCTCCCCAGCCGAAGCCGAATCCGCGGCCATATCCGCGTCTGAATCCTCTTCCTGCACCAAATCCACGACCAAAGCCACCGCCAAACCAACCTGACCGTTCGTTACCCGAACAATCTCCCAGTCCGCGACCTGTCATCGGACCTTGTCCTAACGGACCTGTTCTGTCTCCTCTTGGCATTTTTTACCTCCTTTTTTATTTTGTTAAACATTTATTATGAACATATGTTCATTATGCAAATATAGCGCCGCAGGATTCCTTTGTCAAGATTTTTATGATATTTTTTTCAATTAAGGGATAAGAATCAAGTTTACAATACTTTATATATTGTTAATATTATTTCTCATGTATCTGTCAATATGTCAGAAATTCCGTTCTTATAAAAGAAATTACTAATAAAAACATGTTTCAAAACAGATTAAATCGCCGAAAACATAATAAATTCTAAAAAGCAGCGTATTCCTGAATTATGTAAACCAA
Source organism: Bacteroidales bacterium (assembly GCA_027022105.1). GTDB lineage: Bacteria > Bacteroidota > Bacteroidia > Bacteroidales > F082 > Sulfidibacterium. The sequence goes on from JALVZH010000245.1 coordinate 13,722, forward strand.
AATATTATACTTTTGCGCCATGTTTAAAAAAGGCCTTTTTTATTTATTAATTGCTGGTTTATTTGCACTTAGCTTCGGTTGTAAAAACTATTCGAAGATTTTGAAGAGTGCCAATAACGATTTGAAGTACGAAACGGGGATCGATCTTTACGAAAAAGGCGATTTTAACCGTGCACTTCAGTTTTTCGATCTGTTGCGTGCTGTAAACAGAGGAACTGAAAAAGGCGAAAAGTTAACTTACTATACGGCCAACTGTTATTTTCAGATGAAGGATTACGATATTGCAAGTTATTATTACAAGCAATATCAGCAAATGTATTCGCACGGCGAACATGCCGAAGAGGCAGCCTACCTCAGTGCTTATTGTCAATATCTGGATTCTCCGCGTCCCAGTCTGGATCAAACCAATACTTATACGGCGTTATCGGAGCTTCAGATGTTTATCGACAGGTATCCCAACAGTTCAAAAGTGGAAGAGGCCAATCGGTTGATGGACGAGTTGAGGCACAAACTGGAACAAAAAGATTATCAGATTGCCATGCTCTATTACAAAATGGAAGATTATCAGGCAGCCATCACCTCTTTTGAGAATTTACTGGATGATTATCCCGACACGGATTACAGGGAAGACATCCTCTATTATACAACCAAGGCTTATTTCCTGTATGCCGAAAAGAGTATTTACAAAAAGAAAAAAGAGCGTTACGAAAAAACAGTTGAAGCATACAACAACTTAAAATATTTTTATCCTGAAAGCAAATACCTGAAAGAGGTGGAAGCGTACAGTATTAAAGCAAGAAAACATTTATAACTTAAACATATGGATTACAAAAGAGTAAAAACAGACACCGAAGCGGTAACCCGTCAAATATCGGATTTTTACAAACACACGGGAAACATTTACGAAACCGTTGTCATTCTTTCAAAACGTGCCAATCAGATAGGTATTGAACTAAAACAGGAACTGGATCAGAAAGTTTCCGAGTTCGCATCTGCAAACGACAGTCTCGAAGAGGTTTACGAAAACAGGGAGCAGATTGAGGTTGCAAAATTCTACGAAAGACTGCCCAAACCCACATTGCTGGCAATTCATGAGTTTTTGAATGATCAGATCTATTTCAGAAACCCGCACAAGGAGAACAAACAAGAGGCCATTTAAAAAAAGCATTAAATGCTTCGGGGGAAAAACATCATAATAGGAGTAACGGGAGGCATTGCCGCTTACAAAATTCCTATGCTTGTCAGGCTTCTTAAAAAAGAGGGGGCCAGTGTTCAGGTGTTGATGACCGAAGCAGCCAAAGATTTTGTTACTCCGCTGACTTTATCGGTTGTTTCCGAAAATCCGGTGTTCTCCGAATTTTTTAAAGCTCAAACCGGAGAGTGGAACAGCCATATCGATTTGGGCATCCATGCCGATGCAATTTTATTGGCTCCGCTTACTGCCAACACCATGGCAAAAATGGCTTCGGGAATGGCCGATAATCTTTTGCTTACCGTAGTGCTTGCCGCCCGATGTCCGGTCTTTTTTGCTCCGGCTATGGACATGGATATGTTCCTGCATTCCTCCACACAGGAAAATCTGAAAAAACTGCAAGCGTTGGGGTACAGATATATTCCGCCTGTCGAAGGGGAACTGGCCAGCGGACTGACAGGCCCCGGAAGAATGCCCGAACCGGAAGTTTTGTTTAAAACGCTGCAGGATTTTTTTGAAACTTCCGCATCGTTCAAAGGCAAAAAAGTATTGGTATCGGCGGGCCCTACCCATGAACCCATAGACCCTGTACGGTTTATCGGGAACAATAGTTCGGGGAAAATGGGAATAGAGATAGCAAGGGCTTTTGCCGAAAAAGGGGCTTTGGTAAACCTCGTATTGGGCCCCGTTTCCACGGAGGTACGCGAACCCGGTATTACGGTTTATAAAGTGGAAACCGCTGGCGAAATGGCCGGAAAATGCAAAGAGCTGTTCCCCGAATCCGACGTTACCGTGATGGCTGCAGCCGTTGCCGATTTTACACCCGTAGAAACGGCCGGGAAAAAAATAAAAAAGGAAAAGCCGTTGAAGCAAATTGAGGTGAAACCCACTGAGGACATCCTTGCTGCTTTGGGCAAAATGAAAAAAGAGAATCAAATACTGACCGGTTTTGCGCTGGAAACAAATGATGAGATTGAAAACGCACGGGGAAAACTGAAACGAAAGAATCTTGATATGATTGTGATGAACTCTTTGCGTGAAGAAGGTGCCGGCTTTGGATACGATACCAACAAAATTACCGTTATTTTAAAAACGGGAGATAATATTTCTTATCCGTTAAAAAGTAAAAAAGAGGTTGCAAAAGATATTGTACACGAAATAGAGAAACTGATAAAAGAAAAAGATGGTTAAAAAGGCACTGTTGGGGTTTGTTTTTACTTTGCTGTCGGTCATTCCGGTTACGGCGCAGGAGTTTATGTGTCAGGTGCAAATAAACAGCCGGAAAGTCCAGGGTATTGACCCCACTACCTTTGATGCCATGAAAACCGCGGTTTTCGAATTTATCAACAATCGTAAATGGACAAACTATAATTTTCAGTTTGAAGAACGCATTGAGTGGACACTTTTGATAACCATCGAAAACGCAATATCTTCGGACGAATTCAGCGGACAGTTTAATATTGTTTTGCAACGGCCTGTTTTCAAGACAGATTACAAAACACCTTTGTTGAACATTATTGACAAAGATGTTTCATTTGTTTTCAGACCGAACCAGCCCGTTAATTTTGTGGAAAACACCTACACCGATAACCTGAGTTCGTTGCTGGCGTATTATTCCTATTTTATATTAGGGCAGTATTTCGATACCTTTTCGCAGGACGGCGGCACCGATTTTTATCAGAAAGCCATGTCGGTGGTGCAATCGGCACAAAACTCCAACCGCAAGGGATGGCAGTCGTTCGAGAGCCAGAAAAACAGGTATCATTTGGTAGATCAGTATCTTAATGCGGCTTACGAACCCTTGCGCACCTTTTTATACAGTTATCACCGCAAAGGTCTCGACACCATGTACGACCAGCCCGATGCAGGGCGTGCGGTTATTTTGCGTTCGCTCAGCGACCTGAAAAAGGTGAACGATAAAAGGCCGGGGATGTACAGTATGCAGGTTCTGCTTGATGCAAAACGGCAGGAAATTATCAATATCTTTTCAAAAGGTTCCCCAACTGAAAAAACTTCCATGATTAATATTATGAAAGAGATTGACCCTGCCAACGGTTCCAAGTACCAGGAAGTAATGCGTAAATAATCATGAAAGTATTCATTATCGGACCGGCGTGGCCTTACCGTGGCGGTATTGCTGATACCAATGAATCGCTTTGCCGTGCATTGCAGGCAGCAGGCCACGATGCTTCATTGATTACTTTCACCATGCAGTATCCCGGGCTTTTGTTTCCCGGAAAAACACAATATTCTTCCGATCCCAAACCCGCCGATACCAAAATCAAAAGAATGGTTCACTCCCTAAATCCGTTTAACTGGGTAAAAACCGCAAAATACATTAACAAACAACACCCCGACCTGGTAATTATCAGGTACTGGCTGCCATTTTTGTCGCCCTGTTTGGGAACCATCGCAAGATTTATCAACAACTCAATCGTAAAAGTTGCCCTGTGCGACAACATTATTCCCCATGAAAAAAAGCCGGGCGACAAAATACTGACACGTTATTTTCTGAAACCTTTCGACGGCTTTGTTACTCTGTCGAAAGCTGTTTTGAAAGACCTGGATTTGTTTACATCCAAGCCCAAAATATTTTTTCCCCATCCCATTAACGATAACCTCGGGGAGAAAGTTGAAAAACAAACGGCACGTAAATATCTGAATTTGGAACCCGGCGGAAAATACATCCTCTTTTTCGGACTTGTACGGAAATACAAAGGCCTCGACCTGCTTTTGAAGGCAATGGGAGAAGAGGAGGTGAAAAATTCGGGAATCAGGCTGATTGTTGCCGGCGAATTTTATGACGACCCGGAGATATACCATAATATTATAAAAGAGGAGGGAATCGAAGATTCCGTTATCATCAGAAACGAGTTTATACCGGCCAAAGAGATAAAATATTATTTTTCGGCAGCCGACCTGATTACGCAAACCTATCATACTGCCACGCAGAGCGGGGTTACGCAAATCGCCTATCATTTTGACAAACCCATATTGGTTACCCGTGTGGGAGGGCTCTCCGAAACGGTGCTGCACAACAAAACGGGTTACGTAACCGGAAAAAGTCCCCAAGACATTGCAGAACATATTCTTGATTTTTACAACAACAAACGGGAAGAGGAGTTTGCCGGAAACGTAAAGAAGGAAAAGGAAAAATACAGTTGGAATACTTTTGTAAAAGAGGTTGAAAAACTTTACGGGACACTTAAAAACACTCTCTGATAGTTGTTTGCAACGGTTACTGCATAGCAGGATAGAACGAATGGTATAAACATTTTTAATTAATTGATATTTAAAGATATACGTTTAATCCGCTTAGAGCGGACAAGTGTTCAACGCTCAATGAGCAAGCGGGTGGGAAAACAAAACACACACTACACCCGGCAATTCAGAGGGCGCTGACAGGTTGGGAACAGGGAAGGCGTGCCCGATTGAATCTCCGAAATGATATCTTTTACGTTTTTTTAATTAGAAAAGAAACACAAGCAGAAATTCCGTCGCCATTCCAGCCCGATGTCCAACCTGCAGATGTCACGGAATTAGAACGTGGGAGAGGGGCGCGAATCAACCGATGCTCATTGTTACATTCAAGCACTCCCTCACCCTTTCACAATTTCACCCTTTCACCCCTTCACAGTTTCACTCTCTCTCAGTTTCACCCTCTCACCCTTTCACCCCAAAACTCCAAAATTCCATCACTCCACATCACCACCCTCCAATCAAGCCTTAACTTCTAAACCTCTGAGCCTCTGAACCTCAAAACTTCCTCAAATCCCCAACAACTTCTCCACCGGGTCTTTTCCTCCGAAGAGCATTTTTTCCGGTTGTTCCAGCATCTCTTTTACTTTTACAAGGAAACCAACCGATTCGCGTCCGTCGATAATGCGGTGGTCGTACGACAGTGCCACGTACATCATGGGATGGATTTCCACCTTCCCGTTAACGGCTATGGGACGCTGCACAATGTTGTGCATCCCGAGGATGGCGCTTTGGGGCGGGTTGATAATGGGGGTTGACAACATGGAACCGAACACGCCGCCGTTGGTTATGGTAAAGGTACCGCCCTGCATCTCCTCCAGCGAAATACGGTTCTCACGGGCTTTTATCGCCAGCTCTTTTATGGCATTTTCAATTTCCGCCAGGCTCATCATCTCCGCATTTCGTATTACCGGAACCACAAGCCCTTTGGGTGCACTCACCGCAATGCTGATGTCCACGTAATCAAAGGTTACTATTTCATCGCCGTCAATTTGGCTGTTAACTTGCGGAAAATAGGCCATGGCTTCGGTTACCGCTTTGGTAAAAAACGACATAAATCCCAGCCCCACACCATGGTGATCCTTGAATACCTCTTTGTATTTCTTTCTGATTTCCATAATGGGCGTCATATTTACCTCATTGAAAGTGGTAAGCATGGCGGTTTCGTTTTTTACCGACACAAGCCTTTCGGAGAGACGCTTCCGCAACATGGTCATCTTTTTGCGTGTGACATTGCGGCTGCCGCTCCGGCTTGTACCTGCAGGTGTTTCCGTTTTTTGTGTAGCGGAAATCTTTTCCCTGTTCTCAAGTAGAAATTCCACATCTTTCTTTCCAAACCGTATTTTTTTAAAGAAATCGGCCAACTCTTTTTCCGTCAGGTTGTTTTCAGCCATCAGCCTGCGCGCCACGGGCGAAA
>JALVZH010000245.1:19598-23068 GCA_027022105.1 Bacteroidales bacterium
TGTTTCTTCTCTTTGGGATTTTCTTTTTCCGGTTCCGGTTCCGACGGCTTTTCTTCAACCGGCTTTTCCGCCTCCTTTTTTCCGGTAACAGCTTTTACTTCTCCTGCGGTTTCCGTATCTATTTTTGCAATAACGGCTCCCACTTCAATGGTGTCGCCCTCCTGTGCCAGAAGTTCTATCTTTCCCGATGCTTCGGCGGCAACGGCCAGTGTGGCTTTGTCCGAATCTATCTCCGCAATATCCTGGTCTTTCTCCACCTGTTGTCCGTTTTCTACCAGCCATGCTGCCAGTTGTACCTCGGTTATCGATTCTCCCGGACTGGGAACTTTGACTTCTATTATCATAATTTCAATTCTTTAAGCAAATGTACGGTTATTTTAACGGTTTTAATCCTGTGTGGAACGAACTGTCGATATTGTCCACATGCAATCTTTTCAACTCCTCTTCAAACGATTTCCAGTGGTTGCCGATACAGGCCATTTCGCATTCCATATCCACATACGGACAATCGCATTCGGCAAACACCTTGTCGATAATCTTTTGTTGCCTGATTTTATGAAACCTGGTCGATCCCGTTGCGGGGCTGCCGCTGGCCGGACGCGAAATATGTTTTATGTTCACTTTGCCTGACAGTTGACGCTGAATAAATTCCCAGGCACCCATATTGGCCGGCTCTTCCTGTGCCCAGATGTATGTTTTAACGTTGCCGTATTTTTCAATAACAGCCAAAACCTGTTCTTTGGGAAACGGGTAGAGTTGCTCTATCCTTACCAGCGCCGTTTTCTCGTTGTTTAGCTTCTCTTTTTCCTGCAACAAATCGTAATAGATTTTACCGGTACAAAACACCAGTTTTTCAGTTTTTGCAGGGTCGGCAGAAGGGTCGTCAATCACCTCTTTGAATCCGCCCGTAGTAAAATCTTCTATGGGTGAGATAACCTTAGGGTGGCGCAGCAGACTTTTGGGGGTGAAGATTATCAGTGGTTTTCTGATATCCCGATGCAGTTGTCTTCTTAATACATGGAAAAAATTGGCGGGCGTAGTGCAGTTCACTATCTGCATGTTGTTTTCCGCTGCCAGAGTTAAAAAGCGCTCAACGCGTGCACTTGAGTGTTCCGGCCCCTGTCCTTCGTAACCGTGGGGCAGATAAACAACCAAATCGTTCATCACATTCCATTTCTCTTCGGCACTGCTGATAAACTGGTCGAAAATTACCTGGGCGGTATTGGCAAAATCGCCGAACTGGGCTTCCCAAATAGTGAGCGAGTAGGGCGAAGTGAGGGCATAACCGTATTCAAAGCCCAGCACACCGTATTCCGACAGGGATGAATTATATACCTCAAATCCGGCCTGTTTTTTTGAAATGTGATTCAACGGAACATATTTTTCCTCACTGTCTTCAACGCGCAAAACAGCATGACGGTGCGAAAATGTCCCTCGTTCCACATCCTGTCCGCTCAGTCGCACGGGATAACCTTCCATAAGCAGGCTGCCGTAAGCCAACAGTTCGCCCATGGCCCAGTCGAGCTGTTGCTTTTTGAAAACCATATCGTTGCGCTGCTGTTGCAGTCGTACCGTTTTCCGGTAAAATTTCTTTCCTTCGGGAAGGGCGGTTATTCCTTTTGCAATATCCAAAAGCAGCTCTTTTGAAATGGCGGTGACGGGTGACGACTTAAAATCATCATCAACGGCTTTTCTAATATCGTACCAGGTGTCTTTCAGGAAGTTGTCAATATTCTCTTTTACATGAGTTTTGCTTTTTTCGTAATTGGTTTCCAGCAACCTTTTAAACTTCTCTTCTTCATGTGAGCACTGGTCGGGAGAGATTACTCCCTCTTCCGTCAGCCTGTTTTTGTACAGCGTATAAACGTCGGGATGTTTTTCAATGGCTTTATACAACAAGGGCTGGGTAAAACGGGGTTCGTCGCCTTCGTTGTGGCCGTACCGCCGGTAGCTCAGGATGTCGATAAAAACATCTTTATGAAATTTGTTCCTGAATTCCATGGCCAGCTGAATGGCATATACCATGGCTTCGGGTTCGTCGCCATTTACGTGAAACACGGGCGAAAGGGTGGTTTTTGCCACATCGGTGCAATAGGTACTCGACCGGGCATCAAGATAATGGGTTGTAAAGCCAACCTGATTGTTTACCACCAAATGAATGGTTCCACCGGTGCCGTAGCCTTTCAAATCGGACATCTGAACCACCTCATACACAATTCCCTGACCTGCAATAGAGGCGTCGCCGTGGATAAGAATGGGAGCCACCTTGTTGGCGTCACCTTTTTTCAATTTGTCGATTTTCGCCCGCGTGATGCCTTCCACAACGCCGTCAACGGCTTCCAAATGCGACGGGTTGGGCGAAAGGGTGAATTTAACTTTTTTACCCTGCGAAGTCTTTCTTTCGATGGTATAACCCAGGTGGTATTTCACATCACCCAGCAACCCTTCGTCTTCATATTCCCTGCCTTCAAATTCCGAGAAAACATCCTCAAAAGGTTTGCGAAGAATGTTAACCAGCACATTCAGCCTGCCGCGGTGGGGCATTCCTATTACAAACTCTTCGATTCCCAGCTCCGAGCCCTTTTCCATTACGGCATCCAAAGCCGGAATGAGCACCTCGCTGCCTTCCAGCGAAAACCGCTTTTGGCCGGGGAATTTTTTTTGTAAAAACTGCTCGAAAAATACTGCTTTACGTAATTTTTGCAGGATGTAATGCTTTTCTTCTTTGGTATAATCGGGGGTGTTTCTTGTCTTTTCAAAGCGTTCCCTCAGCCACGAAACAATTTCTACATCCCTGATAAAGAGGTATTCAACGCCAATGGCATCGCAATAGGTCTTTTCCAGAAAAGCGATAATGTCCCTGAGTTTTGCTCTGCCTATTCCCACCTCTTTACCGGCTTCAAAAGTGCGGTCGAGGTCTTTTTCCGAAAGCCCGTAATTCTCAATGGCAAGGGTAGGGGAGTAGTTTCTCCTTTTTCGTACCGGATTGGTTTTGGTAAAAAGGTGCCCTCTCCGCCGGTAATCGTTTATCAGATTAATCACCTTAAATTCGTCGTCCGACAGGGAAGATGTGTTCCTTTTGGCGGGGTAACTTTTTTGTGCAAAATCGAATCCCGTAAAAAATTGCCGCCAGCTTTCGTCCACCGACTCCGGATCCTCTTTGAATTTTTTGTATAACTCTTCAAATACAGCAGGTTCCGTATTGTTCAGAAAATCGTAATTGTCCATTTAATTTTCTTGTATAAGATACGGCAAAAGTAATAAATAAAATGTTATTTAGAATGAATTTACATTTTATTCCCGATTTTTATATCTGTTTCTTTATGACCTCTGTAATTATTATATTTTTTTGGGCGGCCGGGCTTGCAGTTGCATGCCTTCAGGCATCGCAATCTGCTGTCCGCTTGTAGTCCTCGCCGGCAAGGCTGTTCGGATCTAATGTCTCAAAACACCTCCTTACATCGCTAACA
>JALVZH010000245.1:23078-24863 GCA_027022105.1 Bacteroidales bacterium
ATTCTGAGCCGGAAAATGAATTCCATTCTTCCCCTCCTTGGAGAGCTTGTCCCGACTTTACGTCGGGAGGTGTAGGGGTGGGTCATAAAAAAGATATTCATTTTCCGGCTCAGAATATTGATCTGAAAAAAATAGAAGATTGTTTTGCGGCTGCGGGGTCTTCGCTCACCGCTCAGCCTCCTCACCGCAAGCCTCACAAGCCCTGCCGGCTGCGGGCTACCGCTCCCATCCCTGCCGCAACTCCCCGTTCTTAATTCTTACATCTGATATCTGATATCTGACATCAAAATACCTTCGAAAGTTTCTCAACCTTTTCCTGCAAGCTTGCCCGGTGCTCATCGAAATGAAATGTTTTATAAAAACGAAAACCGGTTGTAGTTTATTACCATCATTGGTTATACAAATTTGCCATTACTTTCCGGTGCGCTGTACTTTAATCAGATGCTGTGATTCATTTTTTTTGCTAATTTTGTAACAATGTTATATAAAACAAATAGCAATTAATTAGAAAAGGTAACTATATTCCACAAAAATAATGGAATGAGGGTGCTTTTTAACAGTTAAAATAATACTATAGGTAATTTTGGTAAGTATATATGTCCGTTAGTGGCAACTTAAAAAAAAACCGATGAAGTATATGAAAATCAAGTATGTTATTATTAGCATTCTTTTATTTAGCGGATTAATTGATGCTTGTGCTCAATCAAAATTTTCTATTGGCCTTAGCTCGGGTTATTTAAGAAATTATCGGATTATTACGGAAAATAAATCTGATTTATACAAAGATTATCGTAATGAAAATGAAAGTTCCATTTCAGGATTTACTATTGAATTAAATTTACTTTATAACTTTAAACCTAAATTATTTTTTGAGACTGGAGTTGGTTATGTTCAATATGGATATAAAATTAATGAAGACGTTCTGATTGACCCTTGTTTTTCGCCTACTACTTGTGGATATAACTCAGAACTGTATCGTTATACTTATAATTATATGAATGTTCCACTACATTTTATCTACACTACTTCTAAAAAATTAAATATTTTATTAAGTATTGGAACTTCAGTACTCATACCATTATCAAATAATGTTGAATGGATTTTAAGAAAAGAATTTGGGAGTAGTAAAGGACAAAAAATTGACACAAGAAATAACAATAGCGACATTAGTAAATTTAATATGACATTAGATTTAGGAGTTGGAATCGGTTTTAGAATTTTCGAAAAAATAAATTTAATAATTCAACCAAAATTTAATTACAACCTTTTTTCATATGAAAATACGGATATTAAAGATAATATATATGACATAAGTTTATTTGTAAATGAAGATAAATCGACAAAAGAACATTTGATTTCATATGGAATAGGAATAAAATTATTATACGATTTAAAAAAAGCAGCCACTAACAATGGCTTATAGTGCATGCCTCACTTACTTGTAATTAAGAAAGATAGTCGTATATTTGGAGGGTAGAACAAGTTAAGAAAATTAGGAGTAAAAAAGCGGCACGCACCATAGCCGGACACGTTGGCGGCAAGCAAAAAAACTAAACAAATGAAGTTGACATTAACTATACTGACCTTTACATTAATATTGGGAACAGGAAAAATAATGCTTGGACAAGAAAACCATGAAACACCAAGGAATTTTAGATTAATTGACTTTTATAAAGAACAAATTATTAACTATGACACAATAATCTATGTAAAGTACTACCCATTTGTCAGACCAAAAGTATGCTATTCTTAGTTGAATTTTTATTATTATTTGTGTTGTTAAAA
>JALVZH010000246.1 GCA_027022105.1 Bacteroidales bacterium
CCACCCGCAAGCTCCACCGCGACCTGAAAGGTCACGCCGCTCTGTGACCTCAGAAATACAGGAAAGAATAGACATCGGTAAATCCGCCAAAATGCAGCACAAGAAACCGGCAACAGGTAATCGCCATTACCCTGTCACCCTTCCGGTTGGTTCAGTTTAATATTATCTTTTTCGCCTGCCGTTGAATTACTCCAATAAGGAAAAGCTTCATCGTCGTCGTCATCTTCTTCCAGTTCCCATGAATATATTTTGCGTTGCGGGCCCGAATGGCGAAACAAAACCGACAAAATGACACCTGACACAAGTCCGCCGAGGTGTGCTTCCCACGAAATTTGCTTATCGGGCAGAAAACCCGGAATGGCGCCCCAGATAAGGCTTCCGTAAAGAAATGTAACAATCAGCGTCAATGCCGAAAGCCTCGGATTTTTACGGATAATTCCGCTGAAAAACAAAAATGCCGCCAGTCCGTAAATTATACCGCTGGCCCCTATGTGGTACGACTCGCGACCCCCGAACCATACCCAGACACCGGTAAGTATCCATATGTAAACAAATGTTTTTAAAGCAATCTCGCGGTAAAAGTAAAAGAGTGACGTACCGAGAAATAAAAATGCTACAGAATTGGTTGCCAGATGCTTGAAGCCGGAATGAATGAATGGCGAAAAGATGATTCCGGGCAATCCTTTCAGGTGCAAAGGATAAATGCCCAACGGTACGGCACTGAACCCCAACAATACCTCTGCAATTTTAATTATCCACATGAGCAGAAGCAGTATGCCGGGGATGAACAGTGAACTGATAAATCTTTTCTTTTCTTCTTCGGCCATAAAACTATTTTCTCAGGCAACCCCAAATATAGTGCCTTTTTAAAAAGAAAAGTTTCCGGTATTTTTAAAATGGGAATTTGGTTACTGTATAATAACTTTAATTTGAACAGTTACCTGCTTTCATATCATCCAGTGTGGGATTGTATCCATTTGCATCCGTTTTGAACGAACCGTTATATCCATTGTTGATAATCAAATTATTAAGGGGGCAAAAGTCGGATAGCGATTTATTGCGTTGAATGGAAATTGTTCCGACTTTTTCAAGTCCTTCAAGCCCTTCAAGCGACGTAAGGATATCATTATTGCCTATTTCCAGTAAATATCCTACTTCTTTCAGGTTTGAGAGGGCGGCAATGGACTCAAGTTTTGGATTTCCCATTCCTTCAATAAAACCTATTTCAAGCACCTTATTAATTTTTTTCAGGTTTTCAAGCCCTTTAAGTGAAGTCATGTTGGCATTGCCCGAAAACTTTAGTTTAACCTCTATATAAGAAAGGTTATTCAAACCTTCTGCATTAATAAGTGAATTATTACTCAGTATTTTGAATTCACCGCCTACGTATTTTAGCCCGTCAAGCCCTTTCAGGTTGGTCAGCTTTGTACAGGACACAATACTGAAATTTCCGGTAACCGTATCCAATTGATTGAGCCCTTCAAGGCTTTCCAGATTCGGATTCATTACAATCATCAATTCGCCGTGGATTCTTTTTAGATTGGACAGGTAATACAGGTTTGTTAAGGTGTCGTTGTATTCAATGGAAATATTTCCGTTTAATACGGTATATCCTTTCTCATAAAAAGATATTATGCTTTGCATATTTTCGAAAGAGAGGTTGCCTGTATAAACAATTTCATCGGGTTTGGTGTCGATTTTGTCTTTACATGAATAAGTAACCAACAGGATTGCTGATAAAAGCATTGATAAATAAAATGTGATTCGTTTCATTTTTAATTATTATTTAATAGGTGAATAAAAGGGTTTTTATTATTTTCAACAAAAATAACATTTTTCTATATCCAAAAAATATTTTCCTACTTTTGAAGTCTTAAATATTCGGATGAAAAAAATAGTTTTCATATTTCTGTTTTTGTGCTTTGTTGCCGGTGCGGCACATGCTACGCACCAGCGGGCTGCCGAAATCACCTATAAGCATCTTACCGGTCTTACTTATGAATTTACCATTACTATGTTTACCCGTACCTCAAGCCCTGCCGACGACACCCGCAATACCATGCCCATTGTATGGGGCGACGGAACATCCGACGAAATTCCGAGAATAGATTTTTACCCCATCGGCGATGATATATCCTACAACCGGTATGTGGGCAACCATACGTTTCCGGCACCCGGCAACTATACCATTTCGGTGGAAGACCCCAACCGCAACAACGGGGTGGTTAATATTCCCAACTCGGTGAATGTACCCATGTACATCGAATCTTATCTTGTAATCAATCCTTTTCTGGGGTACAACAATTCGGTGCAACTGCTTAATCCGCCTATAGATGCGGGATGTGTGGGAAAGTTGTTTATTCACAATCCGGCAGCTTACGACCCCGACGGCGACAGTCTGAGCTACCGGCTGGTGGTTTGTAAAGGTGCCGGCGGAAATGATATTCCGGGTTACACCTTTCCCATAGCTTCCGAATATTTCAGAATTGATTCCGTAACCGGTGACCTTGAGTGGAATACACCCGTGCTTCAGGGGGAATACAATGTGGCTTTTGTGGTTGAAGAGTGGCGGGCAGGTACACTCGTCGGTTCGGTGCGCCGCGATATGCAGATAAATATCGTAACCTGCGATCACGATCCGCCCTATATCGAAACCATAGACGATACCTGTGTTACGGCAGGCGATACACTCTCTTTTTATGCAACGGCAATTGACCCTGAAGGTACCAATGTGAAGCTGTCGGCTTTCGGAGGACCATTTGAGCAGTCATACAGCCCGGCTATGATTTATCCCAATCCGGCTGCAGGAAACGATACCGTTACCACCCAATTTCTTTGGAAAACAAAATGTGCTCATGTTAGGAAAAAACCTTACACTGTCACTTTTAAAGCACGTGACAGCGGGTTTCCGGTGAATCTGGTTAACTTTAAAACGGTAAATATTTCGGTAAATGCACCTGCTCCGGAAAATTTAACGGCTGAATCTCTCGGCAGCGGTATTAATTTGTCGTGGGATGCTTCAACATGTGAAAATACTCAGGGGTATTATATCTATCGCAGAATTGATGATTCGGGTTGGGAACCGGGCTATTGCGAAACAGGCGTTCCTTTATATACAGGATTTGTCCTGCTCGACAAGCTGGAGGGTATCGACAATACCTCTTACCGCGATGAAGATGGTGGAGCGGGTTTGGTGCACGGCCTGAAATACTGCTATCGTGTAACAGCCTGGTTTGTGGATGATGCCGAAAGTTATGCCTCCAACGAAGCCTGTGCTTACCTGAAACGGGATGTTCCCATTATAACGCACGTGAGTAACGACAGTATTAACCCCGAAACAGGAAAAGTATATGTGGACTGGGCAAAACCTGTTGAGCTGGATACCGTTCAATACCCCGGACCATACAAGTACGTTGTCTGGCGAAACGAAGGGCCTGACTGGAATAACCCTGTAAAAGTATCTGTGCATACAGGTTTAAACGATACAATATTGAACGATGCGGGTGTAAATCTGAATGATCTCAATGTGCCTTTAACCTACAGGGTTGACCTCGAAAGCGAAACAGTGGGATATATCGGCAGTTCACGAACAGCATCTTCCATATTCCTGCAAATTCATCCTTACAACAGAAGACTGAAATTGACCTGGAATCCCAATGTACCCTGGATCAATCATCAATACACCATTTACCGAAAATTACCCGGGCAAAACAGTTTTGATTCGCTGACCACCACAAATGATATGTTTTACTATGATGACGGACTGGAAAACAACAAAGAGTATTGTTATTACATAAAAAGTATTGGCGGTTATTCGCTGGCGGGACTGCAAAACCCGCTGATAAACTATTCGCAAATAGCCTGTGAAGTGCCTGACGATTACGAGCCGCCCTGCCCTCCGTCGGATACAGCACTGACCGATTGCAAAAACCTTGAAAACGAAGTTCTTCTTTGGATGCCCGGCTTCGATTCCTGTTATTTCGATCTGAATAAATATTACCTCTATTTTGCACGTCCCGGACAGGATATGCAGCTACTGGATTCCGTACCGGGAAATCTGGGCGACACGGTTTCGTACATCCACACGGGACTGGAAAGTGTTGTGGGCTGTTATGCTGCCAAAGCGGTTGATTCGGTGGGTAATATAAGCAATATGGGAAATGTTTTTTGTGTGAATTGGAACGCCTGTCCCAAATATGCATTACCCAATGTTTTTACGCCTAACGGTGATCAGATAAACGACTTTTTGGTGCCGTTATATTCGCAAAGCAACAATCCCAAAGCCAATGTGGATCATATCGAACTTGCCATTTTCAACCGGTGGGGAAGAGTTGTGTTCCAAACCAACGACCCCATGATAAACTGGGACGGGAAAAATATGAAAACCGGTCAGGATTGTCCCGAAGGAGTTTATTATTATACCTGTTACGTCTATTTTATTACCACCGACGGACTTCAAAAAGATGTACTGCAAGGCTCGGTAACTATTGTAAGATGAGGAAGGGATTTTTGATGTTATATTTTTGATGTGAGATTTTTGATGTGCTATGTTTTATGTGATATTTTTGATTTTGATGTAATATATTGTTTATGAAAGATTTAATATCTGAATAATGATCAACACTTTTATCTTACTTATTCTTTTTACACTTTCGGTGTGAACCGCAAAGAAACCAAAAAATTCCTTGTAAGGCCGTCTGCGCGGTATTTTCTGTCGATTACCGGAAATGCTATGAGCCATTCAACGATACTTCCTTTTTCGGTATAAGTTATGTATGAAAATATAAGGTTTAGCGTAAGTCCACGGGAGCCTTCCATGTATTCTTCCCTTTCATCCCTTATAATGGAGTCGCCAAAAAGCCGGTACACCGACATTACAGCAAAAGAAATCTGATTGATACTATTCCTGAGGGAGTAAATTTGCCGGAACCTTAATATCAGGTCTTCACCACGTTTCAGATAAGCCGATTCGAAGTAATTAAACCTTTCGTTACCCTTTCCCGGAACGTTCAAATATTGGTTTTTATTTCTTCCGAAAGAATGCAGGTAAGCTCCATACAAGTTCCACGAATTATGGTAAAATTGAATGCCCCCGATAACATCATAGGTGCCGAGACTTGTTTGATAGGCCATGGGCAGTGGTTTTCCGTTGAGACTTTTATCGGCATTATTGCTTTTTAATCTGGTTGCAACAATAAAAATAAGACGGTTCTGCGATTTAAGCATTACCATTTTATTTACCGACAATATTCCGTCGCCAAATCCTGCTGTTGCGCCAAGGTTTCCCGCAACTAATGTAAATGGGATACGAAAAGTAATCGCCCAGGTATTTTTAAAAGCGTATTGAGCCTGTATTAATGTCTGGTAGTTTAGAACAAATTTCTCCCCCAGCCCCAGTGTTGATTCCAGCCGCCATGATAGCTTTCCTGTAGTTTTTTTACTGTTTCCGGTTCCCATATGGTCTGCCAGACTACATGCTCCCGCATCGCTGCATCCCTGGGCACGTGTTGGTTGCGCAGAAAGCAATACGAAACCTATGTAAGAAATAAGAAAAACTATTTTAGATGTTTTATAGGCCAAACTCATCTCTCGTCAGCATTTATTTATTCTTTATCAGGATTTGACAGAAAAGCGGGCAAAACCTTACATTTATTTCATAAATACTTTAAAAAGAGTGGATTTTTGTCGTTTTTATACCTAAATTTGCCATTTGATTCAGTAAGGAGTAATTCATCTGTTTATGAACTCATTGTTTAACCATTTAAGGTCAACCGGCTTTTGGCGAGAGTTGCTACCCTTATTTATCTCTGTTTTATTTCTTGGAACTTCTGTTGTATTACCGGCACAAACCCCGGATACTACCGGATATGCTCAACTTATTAAGGATGTAGATAATAATAAGTTGCCGTTTGACACGGCATTAATGCGTCTTAAAACAGCTATCAACAATATTAAAAATACAGAATACTATAAGCTATTAGGTTCATTATATTTGACAAAAGGTGGCCTCTTTTTTGATAAAGGTGATTTTGAAAATGCTCTGATTAACTACCGGTGGGCGCATAATATTCTGAAAAATGAAAGAACAGATGTTTATTTTAATTCTATTGTAGATCTTACCAACGTTTTTTATTATTTGAATGAACCCGATAGTATTTATTATTATGCAAAAATAGGTTTGGAACAGGCAGAATTGGAGAATAACCGCCTGGCTGTAGGCCAGATGTATAATCAATTGGGTACCTGCTACGAGTTGAAAGAAGACCGTCCCAAAGCTTTGAAAGCCTATCTTAAATCTTTAAATATATTCGAATCGTTACAAAAGAAGCCTTTAATAGTTAAAGAATGGATAAATATCGGGATTATTTATCAGAACATGGGAGATTATGATGCAGCCAAACAATATTTCTTTAAAGCATTGAAATACGGTGAAAAGCATAACCTTAATATTTACATTTCCACTGCAGTTAACAATTTAGGCAGTGTTTATAATTATGAGAAAAAATACGATTCAGCGTTGATATTTTTCAAAAAGTCGCTGGAACTGGATACAAAAAGAGGGGATAAATATGACATGGCCGCTTCATTGCTTAATATAGCTGCAACTGAAGCAAAACTGGGAAACTACAAGGAATCGTATCGTTCTTTAAAAAGAGTGATACAGGTAGCTGAAAAAAATAATTATACCGAATTGCTTATTTATGCTTTCACCAATTCGGGAGACCTTTTTAGCGATACCAATTCCGTTTTTTTTAACGCAGATTCTGCCATTTATTATTACTCGCAATTGCTGGAAATCGCAACAAAAAGCGGAAATCTTGAGGACTTATCCACTGCTTATTACGGTTTGCAGAAGACATATGGTTTAAAGGGTGATTATGCCAAAGGTTATGAATTTGCAGATAAATATATCGAGGTGTCGGATTCTTTGGTTAATATTAAGAAAACCAAACAACTACAGGAGATAAAAGAGAAATATGAAACCGAGAAAAAAGAGAAAGAGTACCTGTTGTTGCAGCAAAAATCGGAAAGAATCAGGCTTAATTTCATTCTGATTCTTGCAGTTGCCATTTTCTCCATTATGGTGCTGGCCGTTTTGCTGCGAATTCGTATGTTGAAAAACAGACAATTGAGGCAGCAACAACGTTTTGTTGATAACTTGCTGCAATACGACAGTAGTTATATTCTTGTCATGTCAAAAGCAGGAATCATTACGTTTCAAAGTCCTTCGGTAAGACGTGACCTCGGGGATGTCAATAAGAAAGATTTGTTCGGTATTATATTGCCTGAAGATTTGAACAACGTTTTGCAAATATTGGAAAATGTTCAATCGGGAATGGTGGCGCGTGCTCCTTTTGAGTGCAGAATCTACAATAAGAAAGGGGAAATAAGGTACATAACGGGTATGGTGAGTGATAAACTTAACGACCCGCTGTTAAAAGGACTACTTATTAATTTCTGGGATTACACAACACAAAAGGAATATGAGCGGGAACTTGAAGAGAGTGAGAGGCGATACCGCTCAATATTCGAAGCTTTTCCCGATGTGTTTTTCCGGATAGACAACAAAGGAACCATTATTGAACTAAGCCCTTCTGTTAAAGATGTGGCGGGATATAAAAGGGAAGAGCTGTTAGGAAAAGATTATAAAACCCTTTTAATTAGTAAACAACAAATAGAACAAGCAGCTAAGATAATAGAAGAGACGGGTGAATTGAGTGATTTTACTTTGGAAATACCAATGGCATCCAATCAGATAATAATAGCTTCTATTACTGCAAAAAAGATTACGGATGAAAATGGTATGGTTACGGGCTTTGAAGGTGTTTTGCGCGACATTACCGAGCGGGTAGAGCAAGAAAACAAATTGCGGGAAGCCAATGAAACCAAAGATCAGCTTTTCTCTATCATTGCGCATGACCTGGTTGGCCCCATCGGGATGCAAAAGAATATCCTCGATTTGGTGCTAACCGATATTGATACCATGTCAAAAGAAGAAATAATTTCTTTCCTGAGTACCATAAAACCCTCTTTGGATGCAACATTCTTCATGATAGAAAATCTGCTTTCCTGGGCAAGAATAATGCGTAATACAATTCAGCCTTCCATTAATACACATAATGTTTATAAAGTAATTACCCAGGCTTTTGATTTTCTTGTTACGCAGGCAAATAGTAAAAACATTGGGTTTGAATTCGAAGGAGATAAAAGCCTGATGGCAGATTTCGATATTAACATGTTAGATATTATACTCAGGAACCTGATAACCAATGCGATAAAATTTTCTCCGAAAGGGGAAACCATTACGGTTTCAGCTACAAAAGCGGATGGATCTGTGCGTATCTCCGTTATTGACCGGGGAATTGGAATTCCACCGGAGATACTTGAAGAGTTGAGAAAAGAAAAACACAAATCGCAGTCGCGTGTGGGTACCTCTAACGAAAAAGGTACCGGTCTCGGATTGGTTGTGGTAAAAGAGTTTCTTTTAAAACTTGGTAGTAAACTGTATATTTCGTCGGAAGAGGGAAAAGGTTCTGTATTCTATTTTGATCTGCCTGCTGCATAGTGGTTATTGTTATGATTGAGTTGAAGAAAAAATGCTTTTTTTTTTAGAACAGATTCTCTGTATTGGATTCTCTTTCCGGCATTACTTCTTTTTACTCCGTTTTTTTTGCAGGCACAAACAAACTTGTCCGGTCAGAAAAAACTGCTGTATGAAACCGATTCTTTGGTTTCTTTTCCGCCTGATTCGGTCTTCCGTCTTTTTATTGAAGAATACAAACACCTCTCTTCCTTAGAGAAAAAAAACCGTATTGAAGATGCTCTGTTTGAATATTTGAATGCCATGGAAAGAAAAACATCTTCGGTATCAACGGCCAGATTGGGAGAAAAACTCTACAAAAAATCTTTGCTACAGAAAAGGCTTTATTGTGAGATCCTTAAGTACCTCACAATATATTATTACTATACTGTTAAACCCGATAGTGTTTATTATTACGCCACCAAAGGGATGAATCTGGCAAAACAGGACAATGACATTAAATATATTGGAATATTTAATAGTGCGCTGGGTGAATTTTCTGAGTTAATAGAGCGTTATAGTGATGCGCTTGACTACTACTTTAAAGGATTGGAAATAGCGGAAGAAATAGATAATTATGATGAAATTGCAAATAATTATCTGGGTATCGGCTATGTTCTCAATCTTACCGGAGACAAGGAAAAAGCCAGACAGTATTTTAACAGAGCTTATGATCTTGGTATGAAATATAATATATACTGGGCGGTGAAAAGTGCACAATACAATTTAATTATTGTTGATACCGATAATAGGTCGATGTTCTACAAAGACAGTTTGCTGTTGCAAAAAGCAATTAAAGAAAACGATAAAGAATATATGGCCTATTATATGAATAACCTTGCTGTTGATTACGGGGGGCTCGATAGTGCAAGAAAAGCTTATGAGTATTATCTTAGAGTATTGCAACTTTCAGATGAGATTAATGATAAACAGCTGTATATTACTATCTTGTATAATTTGACTAATACTTTCGCAGATACAAATAAGATATTTAACAAAGATTCGGCAGAATATTATCTCAAAATGGGTTTTGATGCAGCAAGAAAATGGGGGACGTCACAGGATTTTCTTGGTTTTCTTGGTTTGTCTCGTAAACTTAGTTTGTCGTTAAAAAATTATAAAGAAGCCTGGGAGAAATTAAATGACTATATCCGTGTCAATGATTCGTTGAATAAATTATCAAAAGATAAGCAGATGCAGGAGTTGCTTTTAAAGCGGGAGAACGAACATATAACCAAAGAGTTGGTAAAAGCAAAAAACCGGCAGTTGCATCTGATGTTTTATTTTATTCTTGCTGCTTTGGTATTGGTGGTTTTGGTAATTGTTATGTTGTATTTCTTATTTGTGGCAAATGTGAACAAACAAAAAGCCGAAGATGCCCTGAAATATGTTGACCGCCTTCTGGAGAACACAAACAGCTATTTTTTATTTTTTGATGATAATTTAAATGTGCAAAATGCATCATCGGGTTTTCAAAGCGATTTCATTGAGCTGAATGAGAAAACTAAAAACGGGCTGGTGAAAATAATACATAAAGATGACAGATCTGCTTTTTTATCAAAGATAGACCTGGTAAGAAAAGGGTATGTAAAAAGAAATGTTTTTGAATGCAGGGTGTTCGATCAAGAAGGAAATACACGTTATATTCTCGGTATTATATCAAAAGTCAGCAAGCCGCAGGGATTTGTACTGAATTTCTGGGATAATACCCGTAATAAAGAGTTTCAGAAAAAACTGGATGATAAAAAGAATAAGTATTTAAAAATATTCAATTCTTTTCCCGATATTTTTTTTATTCTGGATAACAAAACGATTATTTCCGAAGTTACTCCGTCGGTTAAGACAATTCTTGGTTATGAACCTGAGGAAGTTATCGGGCAACCGATTTCTTCTTTTTTTGCCGATTACAGGGAAAGTATGGAGTTGAGGAAAAGTATCGTTGTTTCTAATGTGGTGGAAGACAGGATTGTAAAATTACGGAAAAAAGACGGTACTGTTTTTACCGGCTCCATTTCCGGAAAAATAATAATGGATGAGGATTCAAATCATACCGGATTTCAGGGGGTAATAAGAGATTTGACTGAACGAATAAAAGCTATAGAACGGCTGGAAGACGCAAATGCTACTAAAAATAAACTTTTTTCGGTTATAGCCCACGACCTCGTTGGCCCCATAGGTTTACACCAAAATATTCTGGACCTGATATTAGAGGAAAAAGAAACTATTTCAAAAGATGAAATATTGAATCTGATTCGTCCGTTAAAACCATCAATGGATGCTACCTATTTCATGATTGTTAACTTATTGTCGTGGGCCAGGATTATGCGCGAAAGGGTAGAGCCTTTTTTGCAAGAACACGTTGTCTATTATATCGTTAAACAAATTTTTAATTTTCTTTCCATGCAGGCTTCCGAAAAAAAGGTTGCTTTGATATTTTCAGGAGACAAAAATCTTAAAGCTGTTTGCGATAAAAATATGTTGGAAGTGGTTATCAGAAATCTTGTGGCAAATGCTATTAAGTTTTCTCCCGATAACAGCAGGGTTACAGTTCAGGTGAAGAAAGCGGATGATAAAGTCAGGGTGGCTGTTATAGATGAGGGAATAGGTATTTCCGAAGATAAAATCAAATCGTTATCCGGTGCCAGACATCAGTCATTTTCAACAAGAGGTACAAGAAACGAAAAAGGTACAGGCATCGGGCTGATTATAGTAAAAGAGTTTCTTTTGAAACAAAACAGTAAACTTGATATTGTCAGCGAACCCGGAAACGGAAGTTGTTTCTGTTTTGAACTGCCTTCAAACCGGGAAGTATAAAAGCATATCCTGTTTTCGTAAACGTTTGCAGATTTTTTTATATTTCGTATTGTTTTGTATATTTATATTATTGCAGGTTTCGTTTTAGTGTTAAGTGAAAGTAAAACAACCGGATATGACGATAATGATGAAATTGTTCGAGCCTGCGGGTAAACGGTGCTTTAATCTGTATTAATGTAAGTATATCAATATCGGAACTGTTGTTTCATGTGGCTTCAATGGGACAGTGTGATTTATACTGCGGAATCTGTGTTGGCAATATCGATTCCGTGCAGCGGGTTTTTAAAGCAACTTAACAAGATGTATAATGCTCAGTGTTTCAATAGTATAATGTCTAATTGTAAATTTTACCTTTTTATTAGAAGTTTTAACAAGTATTGTAGAAACCATCATTTGGCAACATGTTTGCATAATAATAAAGTTTACCGGCTAAATTGTTTCCTTTTTTTAAAGGAGTTTTACAGGTGAATCCGGATTGTTTAAGTAAATTTTTCTGATATCCCGTAGTATTCGGTTATATCTATGATTGAAAACGATTGCAGTAGGCTTGGTTGATGATTTTGTTTCTTATTAAAGGGTCAAATGTTAAAATATTATATCCTGAATAACAGAAAGATAGCAACCAATAGAATTTCGTCGGTATTTAATATGTCTCTAAAATATAGCAGTTAAGGAATTCACGTTAATTTTCATTAAATTTGCCATGTAGTAATTTTAAAAACAAAAAATATGCTAAAAAGATTTATTCCGAATTTAACGGTAATGATATTCCTGATGATGATAGGAGTATCTACGGTATTTGCCCAAACAGGCAAAGTGCAGGGTACCGTTACCGATGCTTCTGACGGTTCGCCGCTTCCCGGTGCTACCATACAGATAAAAGGTACCACTGCCGGAACGGTAACCGACATGGATGGCAAATACTCCATTGATGTACAGGGCAGTGCTACCCTCGTTTTTTCATACATAGGCTATGAAACTGAGGAGGTTGCAGCAAAACCCGGTGCTACACTTAATGTAAGCCTCAAACCGACGCCGGCCAACCTGAATGAGTTGGTGGTTATAGGTTACGGTGTAGAGAAGAAAAAGGATGCTACCGGCTCGGTGAGCGCTGTGAGTTCAAAAGATTTTAACAAAGGTGCCATTACCTCTCCGGCCGATCTGCTGGCAGGTAAAGTGGCCGGTGTGCAGATTACCAACGGCGGCGGTGCTCCGGGTGCAGGTTCCGTTATCCGCATCCGTGGCGGTTCATCGCTTTCGGCAAGTAACGATCCTTTGATTGTTGTGGACGGTGTGCCTTTGGATAACAATGGTGTGGGTGGTATGAGGAACCAGCTAAACAGCATCAACCCCAACGACATCGAAACCTTTACGGTTTTGAAAGATGCTTCGGCTACCGCAATCTACGGGTCGCGTGCTTCCAACGGTGTAATTATGATTACCACCAAAAAAGCCAAAGTGGGGCAATCTCTGCAGGTGAATTACACCGGGAATTTTTCCTATTACACGGTTCCCAAAATGAAACAGGTGTTCGATGCCAAAAGTTATACCGATTTGATGAATGAACGTTATGCCGGACAGGATAATGTTTTAAAACTTATTGGAAACAGTGCTACCGACTGGCAATCGCAGATTTATCAAAATACATTTGGAATGGACCACAATGTAAGCCTTTCGGGTGCATACAAAACCATGCCCTATCGTTTTTCAATCGGTTATACCGACCAGAACGGAATTCTGAAAACAGATAAACTTAACCGTACTACACTTAATGGTGTAATTAATCCTTCATTTTTTGATGATCATTTGAAGATTTCATTGAATGTTAAAGGAACTTTTATTAAGAACCAGTTTGCCAACCAGGGGGCTATCGGATCGGCACTCAGGTTCGATCCTACACAATCTATCCACTCCGATTCTACTTACGTGGTGCATTTTAATGATATCAACGGTAATCCTGACTCAACAACAACCAATTACGGCGGCTATTACACGCTTACCCAGGCCAGCGGAATGCCTGTAAGTCTTGCTCCGGCCAACCCCGTTGCGCTGCTCGACCTTACCGATGATCATTCAAATGTAAACAATCTGATAGCCGGTTTTCAGGCAGATTATCAATTCCATTTCCTGCCGGAGATGAGTGCCCATCTTAACCTCGCTACCGACAGGTCAAAGGGTAAAGGCGAAGTTATTGTGCCCGAATATGCTTCCTGGACTTACGATCCGGTACACGGCGGTGGCGTTTATAACAGATACACTCAGGATAAGAAGAACGACCTGTTGGATTTTTATCTTAATTATGAGAAAAGGGCGGAAAGTATAAAAAGTACTTTTAAATTGATGGCAGGTTACTCATGGCAACATTTTTATCGAAAAGATTATTCGGAAAACGGAAATTACAGCAAAACCTGGTACCTTGATACTGTTAATAACCCCACAGAATATTATCTTGTTTCTTTCTTCGGGCGGTTTAATTATTCGTTAAAAGACAGATATTTGCTGACATTTACATTAAGAGATGACGGGACTTCCCGCTTTTCGCCAGATACACGCTGGGGGCTCTTTCCTTCCGTAGCTTTTGCATGGCAAATCATAAATGAGCCTTGGTTGCAGGGAAGTCAGGTTGTATCACAGTTAAAACTCAGGCTTGGTTACGGTATAACCGGTCAGCAGGAAATCAATCAGGGTAATTATCCTTACCTGCCTCGTTACACTTATAGCCAGAATACCGCTGCCTATCAGTTGGGCAATGTCTTTTATCTTACACTTCGCCCCGAAGGATACAATGCCGGAATTAAATGGGAAGAGACAACCACCTATAATATCGGTTTGGATTACGGATTTTTACAAGACAGGATTTACGGTTCTGTTGATGTTTATAAAAGAAAAACAAAAGATTTGTTGAACTTTATTCCTGTTCCTGCAGGAGCCAATCTGACAAACTATCTGTTGTCAAACGTTGGTGATTTGGAAAATAAAGGGGTTGAGTTTTCCATATATGGTCGTGCCATTTCCAAAGCCGACTTTTCCTGGACCATCGGATTCAATGCTACTTACAACAAAAACAAGATTACCCGTCTTACCGCTACCGACGACCCCAATTATCTTGGTGTTGAAACAGGCGGAATTTCAGGAGGTGTAGGTAACAATATCCAGATGCATAGCGTTGGGTATCCGGCTAACTCATTCTTTGTTTACCAACAGGTTTACGATGAAAACGGCAAACCCATAGAAGGTTTGTATGTTGACAGAAACGGAGATGGACAGATTACCAATGCCGATAAATATCATTACAAATCGCCGGCAGCTGATTTCTGGTTTGGAATTTCTTCAAATTTGCAGTACAAAAACTGGAGTTTTGCATTTTCGGGAAGGGCCAACTTTAACAACTACGTATATAATAATGTGAATTCTGCCAATGCGGTTTATCGTGAACTGTATCATCCCGAAGGGCCCTATCTGGCAAACATAGCAACAGCAGTTAAAGAGACGGGTTTTTATAATCCGCAGTATTTCTCCGATTATTATATCGAAAATGCATCTTTCTTCAGGATGGATATGATAAGTCTGAGCTATCTGTTTAAAGACTTAACAAAAGCAAGCTCAGGGAAAACACCTCTTAACCTCGGGGTATCGTTTACCATGAACAATGCATTTGTTATCACCAAATACTCGGGACTTGATCCTGAAGTAAACGGTGGTATCGATAACAATATTTATCCCCGTCCGGTTACTTATGTGTTGGGTGTAAATCTTCAGTTTTAACTTTAAAAATCAAGTATCATGAACAAAATATATAGCAAATTAATTTTACTGGCTGCTATGGTCTTTGCACTTTCATCGTGTATCAAAGACCTGGACACCGTACCACTGAATCCCAAAGTAATAACTTCCGCTACGGTTTTCGATAACCCCGATGCATATAAAAGTGCACTGGCCAAACTATATGCAGGGCTGGCGGTATCGGGACAGCAAGGGCCTGCGGGAAATCCTGATATCAGCGGTATTGACGAAGGTTTCGGTCAGTATCTGCGTGGATACTGGTACCTTCAGGAACTTCCTACCGACGAAGCTTTAATTGCCTGGAACGACCAGACCATTAAAGACTTTCATTATCAAACCTGGGATGCCAATGATGTATTTATCAAAGCATTTTATTACCGCATTTTTTATCAGGTGGCACTGTGCAATGAGTTTTTGCGTCAGACAACCGATGAAAAGCTCAACGAACGCGGTGTTGACGACAACCTGAAGGCTGAAATTGCACATTTCAGAGCCGAAGCCCGTTTTCTCCGTGCCTTGAGCTACTGGCATGCCCTTGATGAATTCGGCAATGTACCTTTTGTTACCGAAGAGGACGAAGTCGGAGCTTTCTTCCCAAGACAGATCAATCGTGCCGACCTGTTTAACTATATTGAGTCGGAACTGAAAGCCATTGAACCCGATCTGGTGGATGCCCGTCAAAATGAATACGGACGCGCCGACAAAGCCGCTGCATGGACGTTGCTGGCAAAACTTTATCTGAATGCTAACGTATATATCGGACAAGACAAAAATACCGAATGTCTTACCTATTGTAACAAGGTAATTGATGCCGGTTATTCTTTGCAGCCCGATTACAGGAGTCTGTTTTTAGCCGACAACGACGTAAACAACAACGAAGTTATCTTTTCTGTTAATTTCGACGGTGTTCATACCCAAACCTGGGGCGGAACAACATTTATTATTCACGCTTCCGTGGGTGGAACCATGGACCCCGCCGCTTCAGGTATCGACGGTGGTTGGGCAGGATTAAGGACAACATCCTCTTTTGTAAGTCTGTTTGACGATATCACAGGAAATACAGACACAAGAGCCATGTTTTGGACTGACGGTCAGTCGCTGGAAATTAATGACGTGGGAAAATTTGAAGACGGTTATGCCATTAACAAATTTAAAAATGTCACCTCAGGAGGAAATCCCGGCTCGGATCTGACTTTCCCCGATACCGACTTCCCCATGTTCCGTCTGGCCGATGTTTACCTGATGTATGCCGAAGCCGTATTAAGAGGCGGTTCGGGTGGCGATATGGCTACTGCTCTGGGTTATGTTAATCAGCTGAGAGATAGGGCTTACGGCGATAACAGCGGTGATATTTCAGCCAATCAGCTGACACTTGATTTTATTCTTAACGAACGTGCCCGTGAACTCTATTGGGAAGCAACCCGCCGTACCGATCTTATCAGATTCGGTAAATTTACCGGTGGCGATTATCTGTGGCCATGGAAAGGTGGTGTAAAAGAGGGTATTGCTACCGATGCCAAATACAACTTGTTCCCAATCCCGTCTTCCGATTTGACTGCAAATCCTAATTTGGTACAAAATCCGGGTTATTAATCTTAAAATTGCAATACAATGAAAAGGACACAAATAATTATTATACTGATGGCATTGGTTTTAGGAATGTCATCTTGTAAAAAAGACGAAGACCGTGTGGTATTTGACCCCGCAAAGGTAGTTGCCCCGCAACTGAACTCCGAATTGGATGGTACTCAGATTGAGATAACAACTGATAATATTGATTCTGCCGGTTTGGTTCTTAACTGGACGGCTTCCGATTACGGTTTTAATGCTGCCATCACCTATACGGTGCAGATGGATTTGCAGGAGAATAATTTTACTAATGCTTTTGCGTTGGGAACAACCTCGGGAGAGACATCGTTAAACGTTTCGTACAATGATTTGAACAATTTCCTTTTGTTAATGGAAAACGACCCTGAAAGTCCAGTTGCTCTCGATGTGGAATTCAGGGTTTTGTCACTTATAAGTGATGCGGTTGACACGATTTATTCCAATACAATAAAAATGAATATTAAACCGGTTTATATTCCCATTGTCTAT
Source organism: Bacteroidales bacterium (assembly GCA_027022105.1). Classification (GTDB taxonomy): domain Bacteria; phylum Bacteroidota; class Bacteroidia; order Bacteroidales; family F082; genus Sulfidibacterium. Next base: position 17,276 of record JALVZH010000246.1, read on the forward strand.
CCTCAATTGTATGTTCCGGGAGCTTATCAGGGTTGGAATCCCGCTACTGCCGATTCAATCGGTTCATTGAACAGCGACGGTAAGTTCGAGGGATATATTTACATGGCCGAAGCTTCAGAATTTAAGTTTACCAGCGCCCGCGACTGGGATCATACCAATTACGGCGACGCAGGTGAACCCGGTAAACTGACTACGGAAAACGGGCTAAGTAATAACCTGAGTGTTCCCGAAGGCGGATTCTATAAGTTTAATGTAAACACCAACGAACTTACCTGGAGCTACTTGAAAACAACCTGGGGACTTATCGGTGATGCTACTGCAGGCGGTTGGGATACCGATACTCCGATGGAATATGATGAAGAGACCCAATTGTGGTCTGTTACTGCCGATTTGAGTGTCGGCGATATTAAATTCCGTGCTAACGGCGGTTGGGAATTGAATTACGGTAGTGACGATCAAAATGGCAGATTGCAACAAGGCGGCGGAAATATCCACGTGGATGAAGCCGGTAACTATACTGTAATTCTCGACCTGAGTACTACGGTTTACAAATACAGACTTGAGAAAAACGATTAGGGGGTTAAAGTTGGCGAAACGGTGGAGGACTGCCGTTTTGCCAACTATTGTTATTAAACAAATGTTAAAAAGTGTTGTTTAATATTAATTGTAAATAGTATATTAGGTAAAAATAATTATATTTGCCAGTGAGAATGAAGTTTTTAACCATTAAAATTAAGTAGTTATGAAAAAAATTTTACTTTTATTCGTTTCCATTTTTACTATGGGAACCATTTTTGCACAATCCACAGTTACATTACATGTGGATATGAGTGCCGATTCAACTTTTGATCCTGCTATGTACGATGTGTACATTTCGGGAAGTTTCTGGACATGGCCCCAACCGGGCACTGACGAAACGTTAAAGCTGACACCGGATGAAACCAACACAATTTATTCGATTACGGTGGATTCGGTACCCGACGGGGAATTCCAATACAAATATTTCCTCGTTGATGAAAACGGACCGAGCTGGAACAACGGTGAGTGGCCCGGCGATCCCAACCGTGTAATTGTTGTTGCAGGTGATGCCGAAATCAATGATGTTTGGGCCGACAAACCCTGGGGTGTAACCTTTAATGTTGATATTACCAATGATACAACATTTGATGCCGAGCACGATCAGATTTTTATTGCCGGTGATCTGGCAAACGGCTGGGCTCAACCGGGCACAATCCCCTATTATGCAATGAGCGATGCAGGTGACGGTATCTTCACTATTACTTTAATGTTGTATGCCGGTGATTACCAGTACAAATATTTTAAGGTTACCGATGGAACACCCAGCTGGGACGGTGGCGAATGGCCGGGTGACCCCAACAGAGCCATTACCGTTGACACTACCATGGATGTAAATGATGTCTGGGGTTCTCCCGCAGGTGTAAATCAAATTCCTGCTGCACCTCAGTTCAGTATTTATCCCAATCCTGTAAGGAATACACTGAACATTACAAGTCTGGAAAATGCAAACAGAATTGAAGTGTACAACCTGCTTGGTCAGAAAGTAAAAGAAATCAACGAAATCAGTGGCAGCAATGTTGCCATCGAAACTTCCGACCTTACTAAAGGTATGTATGTTGTTTCCGTATTTGGTGATATGGGAACCGTAAAATCATTGAAGTTCCTCAAAAAATAAGTTAGAGTTTTTTTTAGGACTGTGAAATATGGCCGGATTTTTCCGGCCATATTTGTTTTGAATTCATTATCATTATATTATCTTTAAAGAACTTCTATAATAAAGCCGTTTTCTGCTTTTTTGCTTTTGAAACTTATAATGGCTTTAAGGAAAATAAAAAAAGCCCTGCACAGCAGGGCTTTTTTTATTGTTACTTTATCAATGATTAGTTAAATATGTATCTTAATCCGATTTGAAGTTGCCACTTCGAGCGGAGCGAAACATCGTCAACATATGAATCTTTCAGGTTTGTATCGAATTTGAAATAGGGTACGTTGTTGCTGTCGATACCGGTAACGGTAATGGGGGTTGTGGTTCTGGCAAATTTCCTTACACCCCAGGAAGCGTTGAGAAGATTTCCGAAGTTTAGGATATCCAGTGAAAGTTGCAGTTTGTTTGTTTTGTTTCCGGCTTTGAATTTAAAGTTTTGCATCACTCTTAAATCAAAATGGCTGAACCAGGGCAGCATGGCACCGTTTCTTTCGGCATAGTTGCCCCTTCGTGTTTTCAAATAGGGGTCCTGCTCGATAAATGCATTCAATGCCTGCCATTGAGCATCGGCATCGGCAGCTTCGGTTGCTACGCCGTTTTCGTCAACGCTGCCGAAATGGATATCGCTTTTGTCGGCAGGAACATACAGCAGGTCGTTGTTCATAATATTGTCCCTGTTTAAATCGCCGGCATACACGTATGAATAGCGTTCGCCTTTTCCGGCTTCAAAAAACAGCGAGAAGTAGGTGCCCATTTTACCATAGTCGATGTTATAATTAACCGAACCGATAATTCTGTGTTTCAAACCGTAACGCGACCATGAGAGCATGGGTGCATTGGGATTGCCCACTACCGGATTTCTTTGGAATGCATCGGCAGCAATTTCGGCCGGAATGGAAGTAAGGTCTTTTGAATTGAGGTATGTATAAGCAGCCATAACGTTCATGCCGAAGTTGAAATCTTTTTGCAGTTTGGTGGTCAGGCTGAATTGCGATCCCTGGTTTGTATTGCTAAGAATGATGGTTCCTGCGTCCAGAAAACCGATAGCATTGGGATCGGACGAGTAGATGTTGGCTTCCGAAAAACCGGCGAACATGGCACGGTGGTCTCCGGTTCCCTCAAGTTGTGCCGAAGGCGGTTTCATATTGTAGTTGTAGTGAACAACGGCATTGATGTCTTTTGAATAGATGGCTTCAATGGTGGCCAGCCAGCCTTTGCCGAATTTAATATCGGCGGCAATGTCGTTTTTCCATACCTGCGGCCAATGGAAATCGGGAGCAGTGGCATTAACCTGGAAAGTATAACCGGGGTTGATACCTGCATTGGCTGCCTGGTTGCCTAACCATACAAAAGGAATACGTCCGCTGAAGATACCGGTACCACCACGTATCTGGAATTTTTTCTCACCGGTAACATCATAATTAAATCCGATTCTCGGCGACCACAATATTTTTGATTTGGGCCACTGTGCCGGATCAACTTTTGCGGGATTTCCGTTTTCGTCAACCCATCCTTCAAAGTTCTGCACCTCTTTAACACCGTCGGTGACAGGTATTTCGTTGAAATACATGGGAACATCTATGCGCAAACCGTAGGTAAAGTTAAACTTATCGTTTACATGCCATTCGTCCTGTGCGTAGAGTGCAAGTTGCCCTACTTTAACATAAGACCAGTTGTAATCTTTTTTGTTTGACTCGCGAACCTGCTCGTTAAAATTAACACCGGTAACAGAGTCGTTTTCAAGAAAATCTTTTACACTGAAAAACATGTCCCATGGGTAGTAGAAAAGATTAAACGAATTTTCAAATGAAAAATACTCGAAGTTGACACCACCGGTAATGGTATGTTTGTTAGCAAAATAGGAGAGATTATCCTGGAATTGGAATACGTCCTGATTCAGGATATTGTGTGTCGAAAACATCTCCGATCCGGCAGTAATGGCCAGATTGCCGTTTTGGTCGAAAATATCGACAACAGGAAACGGTTTTGAATGGGGCTCGCGGTGGTCGCGGAAAGCGGTGTAACCTATTTGTGCTTTGTTGGAAAATTTATTGGAAACAATGGAGTTAAGCTCGGCCATTACCGAATTTATCTTATTGAAAATCCTGTAAGAAGAATTTTCGAACGGAAGTCTGAAACTTGTGGGGCCGCGGCCTATAATGGCTTCGGGGTGGGGGAGTATGTCTTTCCATGCATCAAGCATGTTGTAACGGATAGTAAAATTGTTGTTTTTATTAATGTTCCAATCCAGTTTTACAAGCAGTTTGTTGTTATAGGTTTTGTGGTTGTAACCCTGATATGCCCCCGGGTCGTATCCCCAATAGTTACGAAAACGTTCCTGCACCAGTTTGATGCTGTCTTCTATTACGGATGTTACGTTTGCCTGTCCGGTATTGCTTCCGTTGTCGGCTACAAAACCGTGAGCAAGTTCGTTGCGCCTTTCTCCTTCGGCATTTACAAAGAAAAACAGTTTGTTTTTAACAATGGGGCCGCCAATGCTCATTCCGAACTGATTGGCACTAAAATCAAGATTGGGAGCGTCAACATCGCCCACTTTGTTTCCCGCCATATTCTCGTTTCTGAAATAGTAATAGGCTGTTCCTTTAAATTCGTTGGTTCCCGATTTGGTTACCGCATTAACGCCGGCACCTGTAAATCCGCCTTCACGAACGTCGAAGGGTGCCAGTGAAACCTGTACCTGATCAATGGCATCCAGCGATACCGGTTGTGCATCGGCCTGACCGCCCGGAGTGGCATAATCAAGCCCGAAAGAGTTGTTGAAAATAGAACCGTCAACAGAGAAGTTGTTGTAGAGGTTGTTTCGCCCTCCGAAACTGTTACCGTCCGATTCGGGTGTTAAACGGGTAATGTCTTTCAAACTTCTTTTAATGGTGGGCATGGCTGCAATCTCTTCTTTATTGATATTGGTCATGCTGCCTGTGCGGTCGCTGTTCATTACATCTGAAGATGAACCTTTTACAACCACCTCGTTGATGTTTACCGAAGTTTCATTCAGGGTAACGGTAACTTCGTAGGTTTCGTTCAGTTTCAGATAAATCTCTTCAATAACGGCACTTTTGTATCCCACTGATGAGACTTTTAGAGTATAAGGCCCGCCAATCTTCATGTTTCTGATGATAAAAAGGCCGTCTTCCGAAGTTACAGTTCCGTACAGAGTTCCCGTGGGCTCGTGTATTGCCTGTACTGTAGCGGCAAACAGCGGGTTTCCCTTTTGGTCGATAACTTTCCCTCTCATGGCTGAGGTTGTAACACCTTGTGCCAATACACTCATGCTTATCCCGGCACCGAGAACCAGGGCAAGTGCAAAACGTAATAATTTCATCATGTTAATAGTTTTGGTTAAACAATAAAAAAAAGCAAAGTTAAGATTCCGAACGTTCCCCTTAGAGGGTGTGAAATGGTTTCCGTTAACAGTTTATTAACAGTCCGGATTCAATGGTGCTGCTAATCAATGTGTTATAATTTATAAATATGTTATTAAATACTTAATTAATGGATTTTCAGAATAAAAAAAACCCGCACACTGCAGGGCTTTTTTGGAATATTAAAGAGCTGATGAAGTTGTTTAAAGTTAACATGATGAAAATGAATATAAAATATTGGAAACCAGAAAATGAATTCCATTATTCCCCTCCTTGGAGAGCTTGTCCCGACTTTACGTCGGGAGGTGTAGGGGTGGGTTTAAAAAAATACATTCACTTTTCTGGTTTCCAATATTTTATATTACAACTATTTTATTATACTTTAAATAAGTTCGATTTACGCATATTTTTCGCTGTATATCTTTCGCAACAGTTTTTTATCAATTTTTCCAACACTGGTTTTGGGTATTTCCTCCACTACAATAAATCTGTCGGGGATAGCCCATTTTTCAATGCGTCCGGTTTCTACAAATGCCTGTAATGTGTTTTTGCATGATTCTCCCGTAGCATCCGTATCACCTCCTTTGGTCGGAACAACAAATGCCACAGGGCGTTCGCCCCATTTCTCATCGGGAACACCGATTACGGCTACCTGGGCAATGTCTTTACATTGGCTGATCATGCTTTCAAGTTCCAATGAAGATATCCATTCGCCTCCGGTTTTGATTACATCTTTCAACCGGTCGGTAATTTTAAAGTAGCCCTCCTCATCGCAGTAGGCTATATCGCCGGTATGCAGCCAGCCGTCTTTCCAAAGCTCCTGCGACTTTTCTTCTAATTTATAATAGCCCTTGGTAAGCCAGGGAGCTCTGACCACAATTTCGCCCACACTGCCACGAGGTACCTCTTTTCCGCTTTCATCAACGATTTTCATTTTTACAAAAGGAACCGGAAATCCGGTGCGGGTTACAACGTCAATTTCTTCCTCTTCGGAGAGGTTATCCATCTCCGGTTTCAGGTTGGCCAGAGTTAACAGCGGTGCTGTTTCTGACATGCCATAACCGGTCATTACTTTGATATTTCGTTTGTATGCCAGTTGTGCCAGTCCCTTCGACAGCGCCGAACCGCCGATAACAACTTTCCAGTTGGAGAAATCAAACTTTTCGGTGGCCGGATTGCCTACTATCATCTGCAAAATGGTGGGAACGCAATGCGAAATGGTTACTTTGTGCTGCAGCAGCAACGGTACAATCATTTCGTCATATCTTCCCGGATAAATCTGTTTAACGCCCAGCCAGGTGGCCATGTAGGGAATGCCCCATGCATGTACATGAAACATGGGGGTTAACGGCATGTAAACATCTTTGGAATTAAAGTCAACAGGATCGGGAAAGGTGCTTAGCGAAGCCATTTCGGTGATGGTGTGCAATACAATCTGACGGTGTGTAAAATATACTCCTTTCGGATTTCCCGTGGTACCCGTGGTATAAAAGAGCGTGGCAATGGTTCTTTCATCAAGATCGGGAAACTCAAAGCTGTCTTCTTCTTTTTGAAGCAGTGACTCGTACTCTCCGATAGTTTCAAAATCAGGTTTAAACGAATCGTCGCCATCATCAATGTAAATAATTCCTTTTACCGTTTCGAAGTTGGGCCGGAGCGCCTTTATCAGAGGGGCAAAATCCTTATGCACTACAATGTATTTGTCTTCGGCATGATTGATGGTATAGAGCATTTGCTCGGGCGATAGTCTGATGTTAACCGTATGCAGAACGGCACCTGTCATGGGTACCGCAAAATAATGTTCCAGATAGCGCGGACTATCCCAGTCCATTACGGCTATAACATCTCCTTTTTTAACACCTAACCGCGTATAAAGATTTGCCAACTGCCGGATACGCTTGTTCAGTGTTACATAATCATATGAACTCTTGTCTCTATAGACGATCTGTTGTTTCGGGGCCCAGTCCAATGCCCTGTCAAGAATGTGCTTTATAAGCAACTGATAATTGTACGAATAATCGGGAAAGTCTAACATATCTTTTAAATTTTAATTGATTCCGGTCAAAAATAAGAAAAAAGACGGTAAAGGGGAAGTGTTGGCGATGAGATTTTTGTGTGGGTTTATTCATAATGTCATTACTTGCTTGTTGAAGAATGATAGTTGCTTATGGTTCGTTTCTAAATAAACCCTATTTTTTCCTTTTTCTTTTTCCGCACCGCACTCCGCAAGCTTCGTACGGTGCTAATGATATTTCGCCCTTCCAGGGCGGGTCTTTGCACCGGCTCTGAGCGCCGGCTGATTCGTATTCCTCCCGCGTCCCAATTCCGAGACATCAATAGGCTGGGCGTAGGGATGGAATGGCGACGGAATCTCTGCTTGTGCTTCTTTTTCAATTTGGAATTTCGACATTGGAATTTCTTTTTACCGGATTGTTTTTATGGGGTAGCCGGAATGTATCGTT
>JALVZH010000247.1:0-54585 GCA_027022105.1 Bacteroidales bacterium
TCCCCTTCTAATGCTTCTATTACTTCTTATTATAACAAAATAACATTTATAAATTCATTTGGAGATTCTTCGGAAACGCCAACCCACTATCCATATCCGAGTTTCCTCAGAACCCGCCAAAACCTGATTTCAATCCGTTTCCGCACCGCACTCCGCAAAGCTGCGTACGGTGCTAAATGTATTTCGCCCTTTCAGGGCGAGCCCTCACACTACCAACCCCTCATTATTCAGAGGCATCATCAGGCCGGCCATGCGGGATAGAATGCCGAAGAATCTCCGCCCGTGCTTCTTTTCCAATTCAACATATGGTACGGATATCATTCGGGGATTCATCGGATACGCCGGCAAACCTGACGGATTGAACGCCGGTTTGCGGGATGGACTCCGTCAGGTTGAGAAAATTACGGTACTAATAATGATAACATGCCTTCACCGGTTTTGTTACGTTCCGAGCCATTTAAAGGAAGGTCTGAAGGGTAGGAATGGAGAGGAATCCCCTTCTAATGCTTCTATTACTTCTTATTATAACAAAATAACATTTATAAATTCATTTGGAGATTCTTCGGAAACGCCAACCCACTATCCATATCCGAGTTTCCTCAGAACCCGCCAAAACCTGACTTCAATCCGTTTCCGCACCGCACTCCGCAAAGCTGCGTACGGTGCTAAATGTATTTCGCCCTTTCAGGGCGAGCCCTCACACTACCAACCCCTCATTATTCAGAGGCATCATCAGGTCGGCCATGTGGGATAGAATGCCGAAGAATCTCCCCTCGTGCTTCTTTTCCAATTTAACATACGGTACGGAAAACATTCGGGGATTCATCGGGTGCGCCTGCCCTTTGGCCTGCCTGTTTGCACCCTCTGAATTATGGGGTAAAGAGTATGTATGTAATCCCTCCCCCCTTGCTCATTGAGCGTTGAGCGTTGCTGATTGCTCATTTCCAATTCGCTCTTAATTCTAACATCAGATGTCTGACATGTATTCGCCGCAGGCTGATTGCTCATTTTCAATTTATTCTTCAATTCTTATCTCTTAAATAAATCTGAAATCGATATTCGATATTCTTTCCTAAAACCTGCCTTTCCCCGAATCCGACCTTTCGGGTCTCCCCCCGCAAGGCTTACCGCGACCCAAAAGGTCAGGTCTCAGCCGCAAACTCCCCGGCTATCTGAATGAAGTACAAGTTTTTGCCTTTGCCTGGTTCGTCTGCGGCCCCCTGCCTTTATTCAATATCCCTTTTTAACAAACTTACATTTCATCCCGGATATTCATTTTCCACAGACGAATTTCCTCTGAAACCATACGTTTATTCATATTGCTGGATAAATACCTATATGCTTGTTACATTCGAAAAAAATTCAGATTTTTTTATCTTTGAAAACACATTACAATGAATCAAACCGTTTTAATAGCCAATTAATATTATCTGTCATGAAAAAATTCATCTTTTACATTCTCTCTTTTGCGGCTGTTTCTCTGATTTTTGCCTGCACATCCACAAAGAATCTCTCTTCTTATTCACCTGATGAGACCATTGTTTTCGGAAACGGAGGTGGATTTACCGGCGGGGTAACAACCTATTTCCTAACCAACGACGGAAGAATATTCAAAACCACCTCACAACAAAAAGACACACTGTTCTTGGCCAAAATTAAGAAAAAAGAGGCTGCACGATTATTCAGTGAATACGACCGTTCCGGTTTTAGTAAATTAAACTTTGACCATCCGGGCGACCGGTACTCTTTTATCGGAAAGGGATTTGATTCAGGATTGGGTAGAATAACCTGGGGTAATCCTGACTATACACCTCCCGTGGAGGTTACGGATTTTTATCAAAAGCTATTATTGTTCATTAAAAACACAAAAAAATGAAAACAGTAAAACATTTATTTTTTCCGGCTCTTGTATTGCTCTTTTTGAGTACTGCACTTTTTGCTCAACAAAAAACCAATCCTTTTTCTGTAAAAGTTAAAAAAGGAACACCGCCACAGCATTTTACTTTTACACCGCAACCATTAAAAGCAATACCGCAGTCAAAAAGCACGGTTCCGGTATCGCTTACGGCAAATCCGGTTGTTTATCATCCGGTTCCCTTTTCCAAACCCATGAAAGGCGATTTTAAAAACACAAAGATTAACAAAAATCATCAGGTTATTTATACCGAAGGCAAACCGTATAATCTTCCGGTGGATTATTCATCCCGTTCGGAAGAAAGCATGGAACAGGCAGCATACAATTATCTGAATTCCATTAAAGAGGCCATGCTCATAAACCAACCGGAAACGGAGTTTAGAACAATGGATTTGCATACCGACAACATGGGTTTCGACCACCTGAAAATGCAGCAATATTATAAAGGAATAAAAGTTTACGGCGGGCAAATCATCCTGCACGGGCAAAACAACAGTTGGAACTGTTTTAACGGCACCTATTATCCTACTCCTGAAATATCCGGTTTAAATCCTGCGCTGTCGGCTTTGGATGCTACGGAAGTGGTAACCGGCGACCTGCCTTCTTATAAATCATATGAAATGCTTACTCCTTTTGAAAAAACCCTGCTGCAAGGTTATACGGGGCCCGAAACCGAGCTGATAATTTATCATCCGAACCGTGATGCCGGCAGTGAAATGCTCTGTTACCACATTAGTATTATGGCCAATGTTCTGGACAGGTGGGAATATTTTATTGATGCCCAAACCGGCCAAATAGTTCATAAATACAAAAACATGTGCAGCGACGGCCCCGCTACAGCCACCGCAGTTGACCTGAATGGTGTTAGCCGTACCATCAATACCTATCTGAAAAACGGTTATTACTATTTGATAGATGCCACCCGCCCTATGTTTAACCCTTCGCAATCGGACCTGCCGAATAATCCCGTGGGTGCACTCTGGACCATTGATGCGCAAAACTCAAGTCCCAATAATGCGAGCTTATATCAATTGACAAGTGTTTCCAATGTGTGGAACAATCCCAAAGCGGTTTCGGCACACTATAATGCAGGTATTGCATACGAATACTACAAAAATACACACTCAAGGAATTCTTTAGACGGGAATGGCGGAACCATAATTTCGGTTATCAATATGGCAGATGATGACGGAGGCGGTCTGGACAATGCTTTCTGGAATGGCTACTACATGTGCTACGGCAATGGCAGAATTCTGTTTTATCCGCTGGCGGGTGGTTTGGATGTGGCAGCACACGAGATGACCCACGGTGTTATTCAGCATACGGCCAACCTGGAATATCAATACGAATCGGGAGCCATAAACGAGGCTTGTGCCGATATTGCCGGCAGCATGGTCGATCGTGACGACTGGCACATAGGAGAGGATATAATAATGCCGGGAGGCCCTTATACAACAGGATATCTGCGCGATATGTCGAACCCGCACAACGGGGGAACAGTCCTCGGGGATGCCGGTTATCAACCCATGCATGTGGACGAAATGTACCATGGAAGCGAGGACAACGGCGGCGTGCATATCAACAGCGGCGTTATTAACTATGCTTATTACCTTTTTGCCACCGCTGTTTCCAAATCAAAAGCCGAAAAAGTTTATTACCGTGCACTCACACAATACATGACCATGTCATCACAATTTATCGATTGCAGACTTGCATTTGAAAAGGCTGCCAAAGATTTGTACGGTGATAACTCTTCGGAATATCAGGCGGTTGTAAGTGCCTTTTATCAGGTCGGGATTGGCGATAACGGGGGCGGCGGGGGTGGAGGTACCCAGCCCGGAAACCTGCCCGTTAATCCCGGCGACGATTTTATTCTGAGTTATGATGTAAACAGTTCCGACCCCAATACACTCTATATTTCCAATACCGACGGAACAGAATTTATACCCGTTAGTACCACCTCCATGAAAAGAAAAGTAAGTTTGGTTGATAACGGCAGTTTTGGCATTTACATCGGTGAAGACAATTCAATGAATACCATTGATTTGGATACTTACGACGAACAAACTATTTCACCGGATTATATCTGGGATAATGCAGCCGTTTCCAAAGACGGTAGCCGTGTGGCGGCCATTACCACCGATATTGATTCGGCCATTTATGTTTATGATTATTCGCTGGGATGGAAAAAATTTCATCTCTATAACCCGACATTTACACCCGGTATTACCACCGATAATGTATTGTATGCCGATGCCATCGAATGGGATTACTCCGGCGATTTTATTCTGTACGATGCATACAATACATTGCAGAATAATAACGGAGAGGATATTGATTATTGGGATATGAACCTGATCAGGGTTTGGAATTCGGCGACCAACAGCTGGGGCGACGGGCAGATATTTAAAATATTTGCTACCCTTCCCGAAGGAATAAGTGTCGGGAATCCCTGCCTATCAAAAAATGCCCCTTATATCTTTACATTCGATTATCTGGATGGCAATACAGGAGAGATGGATGTAATGGCGGTTAACCTCGAAACGGGAGAAACGGGTGTTATCTTTTCAGGCAATCAGGTCCTCGGATTTCCCAATTATTCCAAACTGGATAACAAGATTATTTTCGGCGCCCAAAGTACTAATGGTAATGAAGTAGTTGCCGTAATTGATCTGCAGTCCGATAAGATACATCCTTCGGGAAGCGCTTCCGTTCTTATCGATTATGCCAAATGGCCTGTGTGGTATGCCACCGGAAACAGAAACCTGAATGATATTGGCGAGCGTGATGATGCCGCTGTTTTTGTTCGGCTCTATCCCAATCCGGTTCATGAATCCATGAATATTTCCTTTGTTTCGGATGCAGAAGAGGAGTACAATATTGCTATATATGATGTTACAGGTACAAGGCTGATTTACCGGAAGGGAAAAACGGAAATACCGGTAACCAATAAGGCTATTGATTTTACCCTATTGCCAAGAGGCACCTATATTGTTAAGATAAACACGGGAAGTCGTAAAATAAACAGGAAGATTGTGAAATTGTAATGGCGGTTTTGTCATGATTTTTGCCAATGGGGCAAAAATCATGACAAAACCTAACTTCATCCTTTTCCGCACCGCTGCGTACGGTGCTACAAATATGTCACCCTTTCAGGGTGCCGCAGGCTATTACTATGACCGGCTTTCAAAAAATTACACCTCCGGTGCAAGTTTTAGTCAAACCCTGTGTACCGACAGACTTTTGCCATTTATTACAAAAATCTGATGCCCGGCACCCATACAGATTAACTCAGTAACTCACTTTTTTAACCCCTTTAACCTGGGTGAGTTTGTAAACAACCTGTTCCAGATGTTTCTTATCGGTGATAAGGATTACGATACGTCCTTCAAAATGGTCGCCTTTGGTTTTGAAATTTACCGACCGCATGTTTACCCTTAAATCGCCGGTAATCACTCCGGTAATGGCTTCCACTATGCCCAGTTCATCATTTCCGGTAATACGCAGGGTTACCAACCGGGATTTACTTTCCGAATCGGAAACCCATTTAACGGGTATCAGACGGTAAGGATACCTCTCTTTGAGACGTTTGGCATTGGGACAATTGTCGCGGTGGATGGTAATACCGCCTGTGGCAGTGATAAACCCGAAAACTTTGTCGCCGGGTACCGGATTACAACAGTGAGCATATCTGTAATCAACATTTTTCAGGTTTTCGCCCACATACAGTGTATCGCCTCCTTCAGTATCATCTTCAGCTGTCAGGGGTTTTTCCACAGGAGACTCCTGCTCTGTTTTTTGTTGTATATCACCCTGCGAATCCTGATGTTTTGATAAATATTCAAGAAGCGTTTTCTTAATAAGGTTTACTTCCAGCTTTTCCGTTGCTATCAGGTAATAGAGGTCAACAGCCGTGTCAACTTTAAATTTTTTTACCAGTACATTTACCAGATCGTCGGGGCTTTTGAGTTTCCAGTTTTTAAATTTCCGGTACAAGAGTGCTTTACCTGCCTCAGCTTCTTTGTATTTTACCTCTTTTAGTTGTTTTTTTATGCTTTGCCGCGCTTTGTTGGTAACAACAAATGCCAGCCAGTCGAATTTGGGTTTTTGGTTGTTGGAGGTGACAATATCCACTTTGTCGCCGTTGTTCAAAACATGACGTATGGGGACGGCTTTTCCGTTTACTTTTGCCCCTTTACAACGGGCACCTATGGTAGTATGAACTTCATAGGCAAAATCGAGGACAGTAGCTCCTTCCGGTAGTTTTTTCAGGTCGCCTTTGGGAGTAAAAACAAAAATATGTTCTTTACGGCCCGACGAACGGTAAAGCGAGTCGTGTTCAACCTGTTCGGGGTGTTCCAATACATCGCGCACCTGTGCCAGCCAGTTGTCGGTATCTTTTGACTGCATCAATCCTTTATACTGCCAGTGTGCCGCCTGTCCCTTTTCAGCCACTTCGTCCATGCGTACGGTTCTTATCTGCACCTCCACCCACCGTTTTTTCGGTCCCATTACCGTTGTGTGTAACGATTCGTAACCCGAAGCTTTGGGTGTGGTAATCCAATCGCGCAAACGCTTGGGATTGGGTTGGTAAATGTTGGTTACAACCGAATATACTTTCCAGCAGTCCTCTTTCTCTTTTTTCCGGCTTTTGCTGTTGATAATGATGCGGATGGCAAAAAGGTCGAATACCTCTTCAAATGCAACATTCTGCCGGTTCATTTTTGCCCAGATGGAAGGAACCGATTTGGTTCTCCATTTAATGGTATAATCAAACCCCATGTTGTCAAGCTCCTTTTTTATGGGAGCTATGAAACTTTGGATGTATGTTTCTCTTTTGGCCTTGGTCTCTTTGATTTTACGGTTAATATCGTCGTAAACATGCGGCATCTCATATCGCATCAGCCGCTCTTCCATTTCACTTTTTATGTGGTACAAACCCAGCCGGTGGGCAATGGGAATATAGATATATTTTATCTCTTCAAAAAATCTTTCCTTGTTCTCGTTGCTCAAAAGTTCAGGCTTACGGATATCATTCAGCCGGTGTGCCAGCAAAAGCAATATTACGCGGATATCGTCCACCAGCGATAAAAACATATTTCTGTATGCTTCGGAATGAAGAGATATTTTTTCGCCATGAACGGAGATTAATTTGTAAAATCCTTTCAGGATATCAACAACGTTTTTTCCAAACTGGGCTTCAATATCTTTGTAAATTTCTTCTCCTTCAATGGCTGGAAGGCTATGCAAAAGGGCGCAAACAGCAGAGATATGCCCCAGACCCACCTCCTGCATGGCTGTACGTGCCAGTTCCAGATGGTGTAAAAGATAAGGTTCACCGGAATTAAGAGTTCGTTCTCCATAAGCGTGTTCGGCAACACGATATGCCTTTAAAATTGCGCTATGAGCACTTTTCTCCAGTTTGCAACAGTCGAGTACCTGTTGCAATATATCTTCCGGTATATTGTTCACTTAATCCAAAGTTTGTTTTTTAAAAAATATGCAATAATACGTCTCGAAGCGGTTTTTATTGCCTGTACCGAAAAGGTTTAATGTTTTTTAGGAAAATCAATCTTCGGGATTGTCTCCTGCATGATTGGGATCTTCGGCAATGGATTCTCTCATTTTTGTATCTGCCTGAATGTTTCTATAACGCTGATAGTCCATTATACCAAGGTTTCCCGACCTGAATGCTTCGGCAATAGCCATGGGGATTTGTGCTTCGGCCTGAATAACATTGGCACGGGCTTCCTGTGCTTTGGCCTTCATTTCCTGTTCAAGGGCAACAGCCATGGCCCTGCGCTCTTCGGCTTTTGCCTGGGCAATATTTTTATCTGCATTTGCCTGATCCATCTGAAGTACGGCGCCAATGTTCTTTCCGATGTCAATATCGGCAATATCAATGGAGAGAATCTCAAAAGCGGTTCCCGAGTCAAGGCCTTTTTCCAGAACCACTTTTGAAATGCTGTCGGGGTTTTCCAACACCTCTTTGTGCGATTCTGCCGAACCGATGGAAGAGACAATTCCTTCTCCTACACGGGCCAAAACAGTCTCTTCGCCGGCACCGCCAACCAATTGCTGAATGTTGGCGCGAACGGTAACGCGTGCCATGGCAATAAGCTGGATACCGTCTTTGGCTACCGCTGCAACTTTTTTGGTGTCAATCACTTTGGGGTTTACCGACATTTGCACGGCTTCCAGCACATCCCGGCCGGCCAGGTCGATGGCGGTTGCGGTTTTAAAATTCAGGTCCATATTGGCTTTGTCGGCAGATATCAAAGCATTAACCACCTGTTGCACCCGTCCGCCGGCAAGATAGTGTGCTTCCAGGTCATCACGCTTTAGAAAAAGCCCTGCTTTTGTGGCCGTAATCATGCTTT
The DNA here is from genome assembly GCA_027022105.1 of Bacteroidales bacterium. GTDB lineage: Bacteria > Bacteroidota > Bacteroidia > Bacteroidales > F082 > Sulfidibacterium. The sequence goes on from JALVZH010000247.1 coordinate 8,296, forward strand.
TTACAATAACACCCGGGGGTACTTTTCGCCACCGCATCAGTACCAACTGAATAAGCGAAATTCTTACTCCCGAAACAAATGCCGTAAACCAAAGACCTACCGGTACAAAATAGAGCAACAGCCAGAGCAAAAATATAGCTCCGATGCCCAATGCAATTACAATATATACATTTTCCATATTTATTATTCTTTAATGGGTTTTATATAAATTTTCTTTCCTTCAATTTTCTCAATTTCAATCTCTTCTCCCTGATTGATAAACCGGGTACCGGCATCAGCCTCAAAATATTTTCCGTTGATAAATATTTTTCCCATGGGTGCACAGCGGGATATTGCTTTTCCCCGTTGGCCCGGCGCCAGAGAAGCAGCATCGTCTGAAACGGCTTTGCTGTTGATGGCCGATTGCAATTGTGCCTTTTTCCAGGTTTTTGAGCGTAAAGCGACAACAACGGCAACTACATTTAATACCACTGTGGAAACAAGAGTAACATTTCCGGCAGAAGTCCCTTCGCGGGAATAGGCAAACCAGATACCCGAAGCCATGGCGAAAAAACCAATAAATCCGGCTAATCCTGTACCGGGAATGACCAATATTTCAAGCATCAATAAAAGGATACCTGTTAATATCAGGGTGATAATTACGGCCCACATACGGTTAATTATTGAATTTGTACAATCAGTTTGCGGCGGGTCATTTCGCGATAGCAGGGTTCAAGTTCTTCAAAACTCCCTTTCTTAACCGCACATTTTCCTTTAAAATGAGCAATCCAGGCACAATTTTCGGCCTGCAATGCATCATGTCCGCAAACATCGATTAATGTTTCAATGACGAAATCAAAGGTATTGACATCATCGTTGAACAGAATCAGCTTCTTTATGTCAACAGCCTCTTCATCAATGTGATGCTTTGGTATTTTCTTTTCTTTAACCGTCATATTTTTACAATAATCTTTCTACAAAGATATGAAAAAAAACAATAAAATTTTTACATTTGAAAACCAATTAACCTCATATGAAACCAATTAATTCTCACGACAAATACTTCAAAGAGGTATTTTTCAAAGAGGAGGAAGCAACTGCCTTTCTGAAAGGAAGTTTACCGGAAGGAACTGGTTAGGAATATTAATTTTGATTCCTTGGTACCACTTAAAGATTCATTCATCGACGAAGAACTGAAAGAGAATTTTTCCGATTTGGTATTTACCTGTAAATACAAAGGAAGAAAAGAGATAAAAATCGCTCTACTCTTTGAACACAAAAGCAAACCGGTACAGTATCCGCACTTTCAACTTTTGAAATATTTGATAAAGTTATGGGATGCCGATTTGAAACAGAAAAGAAACTTTTAATCAACAGCACAATCAATATTGAAATAATTTTTACAGATAACTAATATCGAATAAAAAACTGCCGTTATTGGTTTTATTTCTTTTCTGCCCCGAGTACAATATTTCGATATAAAAAAACTTTTGTATTCATCACCATTATATAGTTCCAATAGCCATGGATTTCCCGGTTCCCTGCATTGCCGATTTTGTATTTCTTTTAATTTATCCAGTTGCTTTTTTAGCCTTATAAAATCCCTTTTTCTCATGAATGAAGTGTAAGTCTGAATAGGATGAATACCATTATAACCATCTGATACACCAGTAATTAATGTAATTTTAGCTGAATCATTCAATATTTTTATCTTAACCAATTCATAATGTGTAGAATAATTAAGTTCTTCACAAGGATATAATAACCTTATTTCATTTTTACGGATTTTATTAAACTCCCCCATTTGTTTCAATACATAAGAAACATTTAGTTTATCGGTTACTTGTTTTAATTCCGGTTTTGTGTGTTCTATTCTTTCATTGGATAAAATACAATTAACAGTATCAATATCAGAACGGAAATGATATGTGAGCAGATACTGCCCTTGTACTTTTCTTTTTTTTACCCGTAACAATATGCTGCTATCTTTCTCCAATGTAACATCATAATATCCATTTTTAAAATAAAATTTCCCGGTAGGTTCAATAAATTTTGTAAAATAATAAGTGGATTCGGGGGTTATAAAAGCCACTCTTTGATAAACTGTTTGAAATATGTTTGTCGAATTGATATCTTGTCCTTTTGTATTGAAATAACAAGATGCATATACAATTAGCAACAATAATAATTTTCTCATTGGCATTTGTTGTCAGGTTAAAAAAATTATAAAGATTAGTAGTTTCGCAATAATCCTTAATCGCAATTCATTGTATTATCTTTTCCGTTTTTAACATAACCGGCAAACAATCCGTCGTCGGTGCTAAGGTAGTGAAAATGTTAAAAACGGCAATTATATTTATCATTAGTAAAGAAGCACAAGCATGAGATTCCCGCACCATTCCATCCCGCCCGGCCAGCCTTTCGATGGCTCGGAATTGGGACGGGGGTAGTGTTGTGAGTCGGCTGCTGCCGGGTTAATCTGCCTCAGGCGGACGAAGGCTAATTGCGGGTTAGCAATGAGGCAGGTTGTTAGATATCTTAACGATCGTTACTGCAAACAATGGGGCACAAAAACAGCAATCCCTCCCTTTGTATTTTATATTACCAAGCTACTGAAATTATATAAATTGGTATAGTCATAAATATGTAAAAAAACACTAATGATTTTTTAAAAATATTTGTCTTGCTATAATCATTACCCCATTTTTTGTGTAATTCAGCATAAGTAATTATTTTTTTGTATCTAATACCATTAATTAATAATAATAAAGCACCCCCAATAAGAAAACTATAAACAGGATTATTATTTACAATACTAAGAGGGGTATTTTTTAAAAAAAATAAAACAGAGATAATATTAATTAATTGAATAAGGCTCAATACCAAAATACCTGAAAACTCGTTTGTTTCCTCACTATACCACTTATAATATTGGTATGCTATTACGTAGTAAACATAATCAAAGAATATGAATAAATTAATTCTTTTTATTTTAGTTTCCATTATTAATTAAGATCCCATTAATAAAATAATTATTGCTATTTGAAATTTCACTAATATTATAAATTGTCTTTAATTTCTTAATCCTGTTTAATTGAACTATTTTTATTTTTTAACTTTCTTGTTTTTAACAAAAAAGCAATAATCATACACTTCTAATTTTTTTGTTTTAATACCGTACTTGTTAAATGTTAATACGGGATTAAAAGAACATAAACCTTTGTCTTTAACGTAATAGGGATGGTCTTCAGTACTAACAATTATGATATAGTTTTCAAAAACAATTTCGATCAAATTATTTTCTTGTGCTTTTTCTATTTTAAGAATACGATTTTTTTCAAATTTTTTCTTGTCAAAATTGTAATTTAATATTGTATCGCCAACATTTAGATTTTCTATATTCTCTATTGTTCTATCAGCCATTATAACCTTACTGCCTTCTGCAAAACAATGAGCCCAAGGAGCTCTTCCAGCAGGTGTGTTAAAAAAAATCATTTTCAACAATATTATGAAATCCTTCCGTCTTAGATAATTCTTTTACCCCCATATACCATAAATTGAAAGCATCACCAGCAATTGGGAAAAGACCTATATCCGCAACTCCAACTTCAATAACATTTACAAAATTTTGTTCTTTTGAAGCAGTATTCCAATTTACTTTTAAGTAAATTATAGCGCTACTTATACTCACAGCATCTCCTGCCGGCCCTAAAAAACAAATTATTTTAGATGCTTTCATTAAGCTGGAATTATAAGCAACAACATAACCAACATTGGGAATCTTTTTTATAGTCTGTTGTGTTATACTTGCTACACTTCCAACAAAAGTTGAAACTTTATTCACAATTTCAAGTACTGCATTCATCCAACTTGATGAGCCTCCGTCATCTCCCTCCTCTTCCGCTAAACTCATTGCCTTATTTGCATTTAAACCGTTTAATTTATCCAAATATTCCGAAGTACTGTTACCGGTTTTGTTTAGGTCGTTATTGAAGTTTCCGGAAGAATTATAATCACCGTTAGATGTAGTTTGATAGGCCAAACCCTGAGTAAAGTCATTGATATCCACACCTTGACTCCCTGATGAACCCGTGCTGTTTGAAGTCATATTTCCTCCCGGCAGAAGGTCGGCTGATATATCTCTTCCGGGCACCCCGCCTTTTAGTCCTCTTGATTTCAAATTCAAAGGGTGGCTTCCTATAGCTTTAGTATCAGCCAGGACCGTTGATATATTTATTTTATAAGCAGTACCGTCGTCTGTTGAAAGTTCTTTTGTATATTTAACGAGATTGTAGCCTCCTCCATCCGAAGCCCCTCCGATATCACATGCTTCATCCCAATAGCCGGAAGGATCGATAAACGAAAGCGGGTTGTTGTGTGTGTAGGTATATGGATTAAAATCCTGTGAATACATAGGAATTTTAATTAAAGGATCGGGTGTTGTAAAATATCCGATTACGGGGTCGTAAACACGGCCGTTCATGTTTATCAGGCTGAATGCATCCAAATGTTTCCTTACTTCTGCGTTTCGGGATAATCGGGTTTTTCCGGTTTCGTTCATTTTATAAATGGATAATAATCAGTTGCCGGTGCTAAGGTAGTGAAAATGTTAAAAACGGCGATTATATTTGTCATTAGTAAAGAAGCACAAGAATAAGATTCCCACTCCGCCTTAGGCGGATCGGAATTGGGACGCGTGTGTGGCTACACAAATTTACCGGCACACATGCTCTAACCAGGACTCGCACCAAAGAGAAAACGCCATATCCTATTCACCCGGGTGACCGGGAAATTATTAACTTTGCTGGAAATTAATTTACTTAACCCATGGCAAAAGCCAAAACGGTCTATTATTGTCAAGACTGCGGTTACCAAACCGGAAAATGGATGGGAAGATGCCCTTCGTGCGGAGAGTGGAACACCATAGCGGAAGAGGTCGTTAGTAAACCGGACGACAAAAAGCGGGGCAGCATTACCGACAGCAAAAACAGACAGCCGGTTTCCATAAAAGATATCGGCAGCGAAACGGAAAACCGAATTGATACCCGTAGCACCGAGCTGAACAGGGTGCTGGGCGGCGGACTGGTCAAAGGTTCATTGGTTCTGTTGGGCGGTGAACCGGGAATAGGAAAATCGACCCTGTTGTTGCAAATAGCCATGAACATGCCCGGCACAAAAATTCTCTACGTTTCGGGAGAAGAGAGCTACAAACAAATCAAGATGCGTGCCGACCGCCTTGGTACTTTGAATGAACAGTGTTATCTTCTGAACGAAACCCTCACAACATCCATATTTCAACAAATTGAGAAACTAAAACCCGAAATACTGATTATTGATTCCATCCAGACCTTATACACCGATGTTCTTGATTCGTCGCCGGGAAGCATTTCCCAGATAAGGGAGACCGCAGCCGAATTGCAACGCTTTGCGAAGAGTGCCGATGTCCCCGTCTTCCTCATCGGACACATTACCAAAGAGGGAAGCCTGGCAGGGCCAAAGGTTTTGGAACACATGGTTGACACGGTACTGCACTTTGAGGGCGACCGTCATTACGGATTCAGGATTTTACGCTCGGTAAAAAACCGCTTCGGCTCCACATCGGAGTTGGGAATTTTTGAGATGCAGTCGGGAGGACTGCGTGAGGTACTGAACCCCAGCGAAATACTGTTATCACAACGCAACGACAATGCCAGTGGTGTAACCATTGCCGCCATGCTCGAAGGCCAGCGCCCCATGCTTATCGAAACCCAGGCTCTGGTAACCAATGCCACTTACGGCACCCCCCAGCGCTCCACCACCGGTTTCGACCTGAGACGTATGAACATGCTGCTGGCTGTACTCGAAAAACGCAGCGGAATACGAATGGGAAACAAAGATGTCTTTTTGAATATAGCCGGCGGCATTCGTGTGGATGACCCGGCAATCGACCTCGCTGTTGTTTCGGCCATCATCTCTTCGGTTGAAGATATTCCGGTTCCCAAAGGAACATGTTTTAGTGCCGAAGTTGGCCTTTCCGGCGAAATCAGAGCTGTAACACGTATCGAAAGCAGAATATCGGAAGCTGAAAAACTGGGATTCGAAAAAATAATTATCTCCAGATACAACATGAAAGGACTTCAAACAAAAGATTTCTCAATAGAAGTGGTTCCGGTGATGAATATCGGGGAGTTGTTGAAGGTTTTGTTTTGAGAGGAGAAACAGTGAAAGGGGTGAAAGGGTAAAGTTGTGAAAGGGGTGAAACGGGGAATTGCAGAAATCAATGTGCTTTCTAGTCCGACTTCCAATGATATATTGAGAACACTTTCGCCACGGCATTCTCATATTCTTCAAAATTCTTTGTTTTTTTAACCAGCCCGAATACCTTGCCCGGAAAATCAAAAGATTGCGAGAGGTACGACCACAGTTCTTTCATGCGGTTTATGGCCTGTGGACGGTCGTTCATGGCTTTGCGATAGTTGTAATAAAGTTCGTTTACATATTTGCGAACATATTCGTGGCGACCGGCAGTCACGGCTTTATTTTTTATATCCTGCGGAAGAAAGGGATCGGAGAGCAGTCCGCGGCCAATCATCCAACGGTTTATATCTTTAAAACGGTTCCGGTACAACTCAAAATCATTCCGATTGAAAATATCTCCGTTGTAAACAACAGAGACTCGGCTTTGCGACAAAGCTTTTTCAAAAGAATCAATATCCACATCCCCCTGATACAACTGTTTCCCAATGCGGGCATGAATAATCAGTTCCGAAAGCGGATAATTGTTAAAAACAGGCATCAGTTTCAATATTTCATCCGCACGGTGGTATCCCAACCTGCATTTTATACTTAATTTCAAAGGCAATTTCGGTATTACGGAATCCAAAATTTCAGATATTTTTTCAGGATATGGCAGAAGTCCGGAACCCCTTTGTTTGTTAGCTACTCTGGGGAAAGGACACCCCAAATTCCAGTTAATTTCCTCGTATCCGTAATCGTGACAAATTTTGGCAAAACGGAGAATCTCCGGGGCATCTTTGCTCAATATCTGCGGAACAACCGGTATGCTATAAAAATGAGTCCTGTTTAAATCGTGCACTGCCCTTTTGAGTTTTTTTTCGAGATATACCGAAGTAAAAAAAGCGGTAAACAACTTGTCAACCCCGCCAAACATGCGGGGATAAACATCCATAAACACATCGGTTGTAATACCCTGAAACGGCGCGAGATATAAAAGATTACCATCCATAGTGGCAGGACTATTCCATTCCTATGGCTACAAAAGGATTGTGTGTTTTTTCGTGACCGATGGTAGTATCGGGTCCGTGTCCGGGATAAACCTTTGTGTCGTCGGGCAGGGTAAAAAGCTCTTCCCAAATGCTTTTTTGCAACAAATCGTAATTTCCCGTTTGCAGGTCGGTGCGGCCAATGCTTTCGTAAAAAAGAACATCTCCGGTTACTACAAACGAATCTTTTTCGGAATAAAGACAAATGCTGCCGTCGGCATGGCCGGGTGTGTGAAGCGCTTTAATACACGAATCGCCGAATTTAACCTTGGTGTTGCCGTCAATATAAATATCTATCTCTTTAACATGGCTCATGGGCAATCCGAAAGCTTCGGCAGTTTTCAGGGCGTTGGTTAAAAACCCTTCGGCATCGGGATGGGTGGCAAGTTTTATTTTATAACGGGAGGCCACATCATAATTTCCGATAATATGGTCGATATGGGCATGAGTGTTTACAATCATTTTCGGAATCAGATTGTTTTCCTTTACAAAGCCTGTTAAGGTGTTGAATTCCTTTTCGTCCGAAACTGCCGGATCGATAAAGATGCACTCGCCGGTTTCGTCGTACAACACATAAGCGTTTACCTGAAACGGATTGAATATGAATTTTTTGACAGATATCATTTTCTTAATTTTTCGGACAAAAGTACATTATTTTTTTTCAACTTATTTTTAGATAAATTGACCTGCACAGGAAAGAAATTTCCGAAAACGGGCAAATATTTCTATCTTTGAATTTTTTAAATTGAACTATGGAAAACGATAAAAGATTGTTTCTGCTGGATGCCATGGCGTTGATTTACAGGGCTTACTTTGCATTGAGCAGAAACCCGCGGATTAATTCCAAAGGATTGAACACCTCTGCCGTTTTAGGATTTGCCAATACACTGCTCGATATTTTGAAAAATGAAAATCCTACGCATATCGGCATTGCCATTGATACCATGGCCCCTACACAGCGGCACATCGAATTTACCGATTACAAAGCACAGCGGGAAAAAATGCCCGAAGATTTGGCCAAGTCATTACCCTATATCACGAGACTTATTGAGTATTTGAATATCCCCCTGCTGTTTGTGGATGGCTATGAGGCTGATGATATCATAGGAACACTTGCCAAAAAAGCTGAAAAAGCCGGTTACACAACCTACATGATGACGCCCGATAAGGATTTCGGGCAACTGGTTTCCGACAAAATATTTATGTACAAACCGTCCCGTATGGGAAATAAAGCGGAAATATGGGGTGTAAAAGAGGTATGCGAAAGGTACGGTATTGAACGGCCGGAGCAATTGATTGATATTTTGGGTTTGTGGGGCGATGCTTCCGACAACATTCCGGGTGTACCGGGAATCGGTGAAAAAACAGCCATAAAACTGATTGCAAAATACGGAAGCATCGAAAACCTTTTGAAACATACGGATGATTTAAAAGGAAAAATACGCGAAAACCTTGAAAAGTATGCCGACCAGGCATTGGCTTCTAAAAAACTGGCAACCATTATATTGGATGCACCTATAGAATTTGACGAAGAAGCCCTGAAAAGAGGTGAGCCCGATAAAAAGGCACTAAAAGAATTGTTCGACGAACTGGAATTCCGAAATTTTGCACAACGCTTTTTTACTTTCCTCTCTGTAAATGAAGGTGTAAAACAGGGCGACCTGTTTGAAGACATGCCTCAGGATGAAGAACCGAAAATAAAAACCATTGAGAACACCCCGCACAACTATCATCTGACAGATAGCAAGGAAAAAATTGAAGAGTTGGTAAAAACACTTGAAAAATCAAAGTCGTTTTGCTTTGACACCGAAACAACCGGTCTTGATGCCAACAATTCGGAACTGGTGGGGATGTCGTTTGCCGTAAAACCGCACGAAGCCTGGTATGTGCCCGTTTCGGAGAATTATCAGGAGGCAGTGAACCGCGTTGCACGGTTTAAAAAGGTTTTTGAAAACGAACAAATTGAAAAAACGGGCCAGAACATCAAGTATGACATCTCCATTCTGAAATGGTATGAGACTGAAGTAAAAGGGCGCTTTTTCGACACCATGATTGCCCATTACCTGTTGCAGCCTGACATGCGCCACAACATGGATATACTTGCGGAAACCTATCTCAATTACAAACCGGTACCCATCGAATCACTCATCGGAAAAAAGGGCAAAAAACAGTTGAGCATGCGAACGGTTGATTTGGAAACAATTAAAGAATATGCCGCCGAAGATGCCGACATTACGTTGCAATTGAAAGAGGTATTCAAACCCAAACTGAAAGAGACGGGAACCGAAAAGTTATTTAACGAGATTGAAATGCCGCTGGTGCCGGTACTGGCTTCAATGGAAGCCGAAGGAGTAAAGGTAGATGTGGGGACGCTTAGGGAGATTGGCGCCGGACTGGAAAAAGAGATAAAGGCCATTGAGCAGGAAATTTTCGAAATGTCGGGGGTTACTTTTAATATTTCATCGCCAAAACAGCTTGGTGAAGTGCTGTTTGAGAAGATGAGAATTGTTGACAAACCCAAAAAAACGAAAACAGGCCAATACTCGACCAGCGAAGATGTTTTGAGCAAATTGGCACACAAGCATCCCATTGTGGAAAAGATTCTGGAATACAGGTCATTAACCAAACTCAAATCAACTTATGTGGATGCCCTGCCTGAGCTGGTTAATCCACGTGACGGACGCATCCATACCTCGTACAACCAGGCGGTGGCGGCAACAGGCAGGTTGAGTTCCAACAATCCCAACCTGCAAAACATTCCGGTACGTACCGAAAGGGGCAGGGAAATAAGAAAGGCTTTTGTACCCCGAAACAAGAATTATACACTGCTTGCCGCCGATTATTCGCAAATCGAGTTGCGGATTATTGCGCATCTGAGCGGCGATAAAGGAATGGTTGAAGCCTTTAACAAAGGAATGGATATTCATACGGCCACTGCCGCAAAAGTATATGGTGTGCCGGTGGAGATGGTTACCAAAGAGATGCGGCGCCATGCCAAAACCGTCAATTTCGGAATTATTTACGGGATTTCTGCTTTCGGCCTTGCCGAACGGCTTCACATACCGAGACGTGCGGCAGCCGATATTATCGAAAGTTATTTTATACAATACCCCGGCATAAAAGAGTACATGGAAAAATCCATTGCTTTTGCCAGAGAACACGGCTATGTGGAAACCATTATGGGACGGCGGCGCTATCTGCCCGATATTAATTCGGCCAATGCGGTGGTGCGCGGCTTTGCGGAGCGAAATGCCATTAACGCCCCCATTCAGGGTTCTTCCGCCGATATGATTAAAATCGCCATGATACGGGTGCACAAAGCTTTCGAAGAGAAAAAACTTAAATCCAAAATGATTTTACAGGTACACGACGAATTGGTTTTTGATGTACTGAATGAGGAGGTGGAACAGGTAAAACAAATTGTGGAAGATAAAATGAAGAACGCCATGCCTTTGTCGGTTCCGGTGGTGGTGGATATCAATACGGGAAACAATTGGCTGGAAGCGCATTAAAATGACTAAGACTGTTTACATTAGCATGGTAATAATATTTATAAAATACTGAAAATGTGCAATATAATAACCCCACCCATTAATCCCTACAATTGAGAAGAGATAAGCACCGTTAAGCAAAACAAAACTGTTAAATGAATGAAAAATATTTTAAATTAGTAGAATTTATATTGGAAAACAAAGTTCCCCTTCCGCCTAAGGCGGAGTGCATGGGTGGGTAGAAAATAATGATTTATAATTTTATTAAATGAATTCAATAAAGCGCATATAAAACATTTTGAAAAAGAGATACATAATTAACCCACCCCTTAATCCCCTCCTTGGAGGGGAGATGGGTACCGTTAACCAAAACATACCTGTAAAGTGGAACAATAATGGTTAAAATGAAATGGTAATTATATTAGAAAAAACAGTTCCCCTTCCGCCTATAAGGCGGAGTGCAGGGGTGGGTAAAAAATAATGTTTAATAAATTTTACATAGAAAGGCATTGAAAAAGAATAATAAATTAGACCCGTATCAGTAAACATATTAATTGAAATACAGAAAGTTATATTAAATGAGGATAACCGGTAAAAAATATTTCCGTGAATATGTCAACCGGATTGGGAAAGAGATTCCAGGTTGGATTGAACAATTTGATTTTTCCGATAAAAGTGTTGATTTTTCTTTTCAAACAAAGGCATCGGCTGTTTACTCTTCCAATATTGAAGGAAACAGCATTGACCTAAATACTTTCATGAATTGTGAACTGAATAAAAACAAATTCAAACCCACAAAAGAGATTATTGAAATAGAAAATTTGGTTAAAGCCTACGAATTTGCACAACAATCCGATTTAACTGAAAACAACGTCCTCAGGTGTCATGAAATTTTGTCGGAAACCCTTCTTATAAAAAGCAAAAGGGGGAGATACAGGGAAGAGCCCGTAGGTGTATTCGGAAGAACGGGTTTGGTTTATCTTGCGGTTGAACCCGGATTTGTTGAAAAAGAGATGAAAATCTTTTTTAACGATATCAAAGAACTTTTGGCAATGCCGTTAAATGCACAGGAAGTTTTTTATCATGCCTCTTTAATCCATTTGAAGTTTGCTCATATACACCCGTTTATGGATGGGAACGGCCGGATGGCACGTTTAATTGAAAAATGGTTTATTGCAAAAAAGTGTGGCCAAAAGTTCTGGAAAATACCTTCGGAAGAATATTACAAAATTCATCAACAAGAATATTACGAGGCCGTTAACATCGGTGTAAATTATTATGAGTTGGATTATGATAAATGCCTTGATTTTTTGAGCCTTTTACCGAATTGCCTGAAAATTACTAATTTGTAAGAAAATTATTTGTAGTTATTATAGAAGTTGTTTAAAAGCAGCGTAATAATAATTAGTATAAAATATTCATAATGAGCACAGAAAACTTAAACATATTAACACTGGATGTAGGCGGAACCAATCTTGTTTTTTCAAAGGTGGAAAACGGCGTATTGGACAACAACACGTTTACACTGCCCGCGGAGTCGGAATCGTTGGAAGCCTTTATAAAAAAGCTTTTTTCCGGATTTGAAGCATTGCTAAACAAAAGCGAAAACAAGCCCGATGCCATCAGCTTCAGCTTTCCCGGCCCGGCAGACTACCGTCAGGGTATCATCGGCGACCTTGAAAACCTGCCGTTTTTCAGAGGTGGCGTTCCGCTAAAAAAGATTTTGGAAAACCGTTTTAAGATTCCGGTGTTCATCAATAACGACGGCGACCTGTTTACCCTCGGGGAAGCCATGCACGGTTTTTTGCCGGAAATAAACATAGATGCACCCAAAGTATATAAAAACCTTCTCGGCGTTACTTTGGGAACCGGTTTCGGAGGCGGTATCGTGTTCAACGGCCAACTGTTTACAGGCGACAATTCGGCAGCAGCCGAAATTAACAGAATGAGCAGCCTGACAGATAAAAACATGAGTGTGGAAGAGGTGTTGAGCAGAAGGGGCATACGCTTTTTGTATGCACAGCATGCGGGACTGGATTTTGAAAAGGTTCCCGAGCCGGCAGACATTTACCGTATCGGATTGGGAGAAACTGAAGGCGACAAAGAGGCTGCCCGCAGTGCCTGGAAAATGTTCGGAGAGGTGCTTGGCGATGCACTGGCCAACGCCGTTACACTTACCGACAGTTGTGTGGTTATCGGCGGAGGATTGTCGGGAGCTTATCCGCTTTTTTTGCAAACCGCCGTAAACCACATGAACGGACTGCTGAAAAAAAACGACGGAACCACTGTGCAGCGCATGGAGGTATTTGCCTATAACCGGGAAAATGATGATTGCCGCAAAGATTTTTTAACCGATGAATCACGTGCCATTCCCGTTCTTTTCAGCAATGAAACCGTTACCTATCGCGAAACAAAGAAAATTGCGGTAGGAATCAGCAAACTCGGCACATCAAAAGCCGTGGCATTGGGAGCTTACGACTTTGCCAAAACAGAATTGAAATAAATATCTGAAAAAGGTATGATTAATATCAATGTTTTTCTGATTTTTGCTCCAAAAAAAACAAACAGATGAACATCAAGAAATACTTTTTTATTGTTGCAGCGGTATTACTCTTGGGGGGGAATAAACTGTTTGCACAGATAGGCGGATTATCGGGGTCGAAACTCATCTCTTATACGGTGGATGTGGTGGATGACAGAAAAATAGAGTGTGAACCGGCCTTTTATTATCTGGCTTCCGACAAATATTGGGACAACGAGCATCACCTTACCGGCAGGTTTTCCACTTCCGACAGCATTGAAAAGAATTCGGGTATGGGATTCCGTTTTACTTACGGATTGTGGGACAAAATGGAGGTTGGATTGAGTGTTACATCGGTTATATCCTCGGCATCCGTTGGTTTGCGTTATGTAATTCTTCAAAAGGACAAGTATGCCCTGGCGGCCATGACCGGTTTAAATATCCCTTTGGGAAACGGCGTTTTCAATAAAAACATAAGGTTTGCGGAAAGAGCGTTTGCTGCCGGTGCGGGCGCAGTGGGAACTATCAATCCAAATTCCAATCTCTCTATTGATTTACAGGCACAATATATGGGTTACCTCGAAAAAACCGCTGATGACGACAAGGGCGGGCTCTATCTGAGTGCCGATGCAGGGTATTACATAATGAACCATACGTTTCAACTGATTGGTGCTGCCGGTTTTTACTCGGTAAAAAACAAAGAAGGAAGTCATCAGGTAGTTACGCTTGACCCCGGCTTTACCGTTGAAACAGGTAAAAGCTTTATCATCGTTGTGGGATTTCCGTTTGATGTGTATGGTAAAAATGAAGCCAAAAATACCGGTTTCTCTTTTGCCCTTACCATTACTCTCGATTAGTTATTCCGTACGTTTCCTCATGCTTGCGGCATCTTCGGCATTGGGAATAATCCAAAACAGGGGCTGCCACCGTTCGTTTCCAAACTGGTCGATACGGCGGGCTATGGGAGCTACCCCCATTATTATTTTCTCAAATTTAAGACTGGAAGGATCGGTGCGCCACTCTTCGAGAAACCGCAACCTCAGAATGTCTTTGGGATGAATAGTGGTAATAATAGTGGTGTCGTACAATTCGTAAGGCGGGGTTTCCTTTCGCAATTTTCTTACCACCGTATCGCTTAATATTCCGGCAACCTGCTTTGCCGACAGGGGTTCGAAAAAATAATCATAGGCTTTGTATTTCCCGCTTTTGGCACCATCCAAAATCAAATCGACTATTTGTTCGCGCCGGGGGCCCGTAAGATTTTGTATCCACCAGTCGTATTCGGGGTCGGGATTTTTTATGGGAACATCGTACTGAATGCGTTTGGTAACAACCACAGGCTCGTGATGTTGCCTGCATCCCGCAAAAAACCAATTGACAATTATAAAAAAAACAACAAGTTTTTTCATTTTTTAATCATTCGCTTCGGGCAATAAAAGTACAAAAAAAAAGACCCCCGACAGAACGTCGGGGGCCCCAAACCAAATTAATTAATGAAAAAGCTAATTTTATACTCTATTTGTTCCCTTTATCGCTGTTTTTTGCAGCATCCTTTTTATCATTCTTGCAGTTGTCAGCCTTTAACTCATGACTGCAACACGATTTTTTTGCCTTCAATCCTTTATCGTGGTTGCAACTTTTTTCTTTGCAACTTTTTGTTTTACAACTTTTTTTATTTTTGTCGTCGCCATCTTTCTTAACAAGAACTATGTTGTTTTGATGGGAAACAATTTCCGCAACCGATGTAAATGCTATTGCCGATGTAAATAAAAGGGTTAACGAAAGGGCCAGAATTTTGTTTTTCATGCTAAACTATTTTTGTTTAAAAAATTATACGGCAAATGTAAAGCCGGTAAGGCTTGGGTAATGTTATTGCGCTGTTAAGAACTGTTAACGATTTGTTAAATCGGCCTCTTTACTGTTAGCTTATGTTAATTTTGATGTCTGAAAAAGGGTAAATGAAGAAAAAGCTGATACAATATATCATCGTTTTTACGTCTGTTTCGCTCATAGGCATTCTTATTACACAACTGTTTTGGGTAAAAGAATCCATTAATTTGAAAAGCGAGCAGTTCGACAACAGTGTTCGCATTGCCGTAAAAAGCATATTGAACCAGTTGCAGGAGCAAAAGTCGGATACCCTGTTCGCCGAACGGGTAAAAAAACTCTCTTGCCGGAAACCCCATCTTGAAATTACCGATTATATAGACCCGCATCTGCTTGACAGTTTAATGTTTGAAGAGTTGGGTTGTATGAAGTTGAGGAATTACTACTACGGAGTATTCAGCAACAACACGGGAAAGTTCGTAATGGGACGTTATAAACCGTATGAACAAAACATCCGCAATTCCGCTTTTCGCTTTTCGTTGAAAAACATCTACAATGCAGGCGACTATTCCATAGGGATTTATTTTCCTGACAAAACCGGAATTATTTTAAAACAGATGAAGTTATGGCTCTTTTTTTCGCTTTTCTTTTTGCTGAGTATCACGGCCGGATTTTTATATGTAACCCTCACTCTTTTAAAGCAGAAGAAGATTTCGGAAATGAAAAACGACTTTGTAAACAACATGACCCATGAGCTGAAAACACCTGTGGCCACAACTTCGCTGGCAGCCGAAATGCTTTTGAAACCCGAAATTTTAAAAGATAAAAAGCGTGTTAAAAAATACGCCGAAGTTATTCTGTCGGAGAACCAACGCCTGGAAAACCTTGTGGAACGTGTGTTACAGGTATCGATGCTGGAACGTGGGAAAAACAAATACAAGTTTAAAAAAGCCGACGTTCACAAACTGCTCGAAGCGGTAATCGAAAGTCTGGAGTTGAAAATGGAAAAGAACAACATCAGGTTCGAATATCACCCGGAAGCTACCGTTTCGGTGGTACATCTCGACAAGATGCACATGATGAACGTCTTTTTCAACCTGATTGACAATGCCATAAAATACACTACCGACGACCCGCATATAGTTGTTTCCACATCCAACAATAAATGGGGCATTACCGTTACCGTGGAAGACAACGGTATAGGTATCAATCATGCACATTTATCGCACATCTTCGATAATTTCTACCGTGTTCCCAAAGGAGATGTGCACGAGGTTCGGGGATTCGGGCTGGGGCTCTATTATGCCTATCAGGTAGTAAAAAAACACGGGGGTACCATAACAGTAAAAAGTTTTCCGGGAAAAGGTTCCCGGTTTGATGTTTATTTACCTTTTAAAATTAAGTAAAACATGACTACAGAACAAAAAACAATCAATATTTTATTTGCCGAAGACGATTCCAATTTAAGTATGATTCTTAAAGATTTTCTGGAAATGCTTCACTACAAGGTTGACCACGCAGCTAATGGTGAAGAGTGTATCCGGTTGTTTCACAACAATAAATACGACCTTATCTTACTGGATGTAATGATGCCGAAAAAAGACGGTTTTACGGTGGCAAAGGAGATCAGAAAACAAAACCCGCAGATACCCATTATCTTTCTTACAGCCAAAAACCGGAAAGAAGACAGGATAAAAGGGTTTAAAGAGGGGTGTGACGATTACATTACAAAACCTTTCAGCACCGATGAACTCAACCTGCGCATTCAGGCAATATTGCGCCGTTGTATGTTTGGAAACAATACGGGACAACCCGAAACACACCTTTATTCACTGGGAAAATTCACATTTGACGCAAAAAACATGCTGCTGATTTCAGAAGAAGGAAAACGTACGCTTACGCGCAAAGAGAGCGCACTGCTTGAACTGCTATGTAAAAACAAAAACAATCTTTTGCCCCGCGAAGTGGCTTTGGAGGTGGTGTGGGGTAAAAACGACTATTTTATCGGGCGAAGCATGGATGTTTTTATTACCAAATTACGGAAATACCTGAAACCCGACCCCGCACTCAGCATTACCAATGTTCACGGAATCGGTTTCAAACTGGAGATAAAAGAGGAGGATGAATAAACAAAAATCAATCCCCTAAACTTTTTTAGCACCGTAAAACTTTTGCAGGATAATGCCTGCAACAATAAGAACCAGTCCCGCTATCGTCGATAACCTGATGGTCTCGCCTACAGCCCTGTTTATCCAGAACAAAGCCAGAAACGGAGACAAAAAAATCAGATTACCCACCTTGGCCGTGTCTTCCGAATGTTGCAAAGCTTTGAGCCATATAACAAAGGTAATGCTTATTTCGAACAGCCCGATGTATATTGACCCCACTAATCCGTTTAGCGAAGGAATAACAATCTCTTTATAAACAACCATTTGATACGCAATAATATATAACAGTCCAAACCCCAGATTCATCCATATTTTTTTTACGTCATCCCGTTTGTCTTTCATGTTCAGTATCCAGTAAAAGGCAAAAAGAGCCGCCGCTGTAATTATCAGTAAAACACCCGATAAGCTGCTGAACCGCATCTTTGAAAAATCACCTCTTGTAATAACAATCAATGTCCCTGCAAAACTGATCAGCAATGCCGCCAAACCCATTGGTTTTATTTTTTGTTTAAGAAAGATGATTGAAAAGAGTACCAGAAAAATAATCCAGATGTAATTGATAACCCCTGCTTCCTGGGCATCAAGCAAATCGTACCCTTTTAATAATAGTAAATAATACAGAAAAGGATTGATAAAGCCCATAATAGCAGAGGAAAGCAAACTCTTTTTCCCAAAGTCGTTTTGATTAAAACCTGCCTTGCTTAAAGCAATAACAACGGTTAGAAAAAATGTTCCTGTAAAAACAGACCAAAAAAGAATAATATCAAACGAAAGGTAACGCAGCGTTATTTTAAATGCCGAACTGACGGTTGACCAAAAGAGCACCGCCACCAAAGCAAAAAAATATGCTTTGTTTTGGTTTGTAATATTACGTTTATTCATACAGGTTAACCGTTATTGAACTGCCCAGGCGGGGAAACTGCCTTCGGCAACATGAAACACCACCGGCAATAAATAATAGGTAAACAGGGTGATGATGACAGCGCCGATAAAATTCAGAAGCAATCCCGTTTTTGCCATTTGTGCTATTGTTATTTTGTTGGAGCTGAAAACAATGGCGTTGGGTGGAGTGGCCACAGGCAGCATAAACGCCATGGACGCCGACAGCGTGGCGGGAACCATCAACAGCAAAGGATTAACATGAACCGAAACGGCCAAGGCAGCCAAAATAGGTAAAAATATCTGGGTAGTAGCCGTATTGGAAGTGAGCTCCGTTAAAAAGGTCATCAGCAGGCAAATGGATATTATCAGCACAATAGGATGAAAAGTTGCGAAAAAAGAAAGCGATTTTCCGAACCATTCCGACAGTCCCGAATCTTTAAATCCGAGGGCCAATGCAAAACCGCCCCCGAAAAGCAAAACAATCTGCCACGGGATTTTTCTCGAATATTTCCAGGTCATTACATAAGTGGGCTTTTTCTTGCGTGCAGGAATAAAATAAAGGGGTAAAGCCATGCCGATGGCTACCGTACCGTCGTTAAAAAAATGTGCATTGGCAAACAGCGAAGACCAGCCGCCGAAATGGAAACCTCCCACATTAAAACCGCTGCGGGTCATCCAGAGCAAAGCCATAAGGAAGAAATCGACCAGCACGATAATTTCCTCGCGGGAAGGTTTTCCCAACAAATGATATTGTTCTCTATACGACCTTGTATCAATGGCTTTTACTGCTTCCGGAGCCGGTTTGTACAACAGATAAAGAAAAGCCCAGGTGGCAATAAACATCAGCAATGAAACCGGAAAAGCAAAAACAAACCATTCCGAAAAACTGATTTCTGGGCCTTTGGGAAACATAATGGCAAAAACCTTTGTAAACATGGGATTGGGAGGCGTGCCTACCAAAGTGGCAATGCCCCCTATGGAGGCACTGTATGCAACACCCAGCAAAAGAGCCACGGTAAACCGTGAAGCCGACCGTTTGTCCATATTTGTCCCCAGCTCTTTTATTATTGAAAGCAAAATGGGAATCATCATCATGGTGGTAGCGGTGTTGGATATCCACATGGAGAGGAAAGCAGTTGCACCCATAAAGCCCAGAAGAATAAGGGCAGGACTTTTGCCGGTCATCAACAAAATGCGAAGGGCAATGCGTTTGTGAAGGTTCCAGCGTTCCATGGCCAATGCAACAATAAAACCGCCGATAAACAAAAAGATAATGTCGTTAAAATAAACCGACGAAACGGTTTTCCCGTTCATAATACCCAATAAAGGATAAAGTACAACGGGTAACAAAGCGGTAACTGCCAACGGTACCACTTCGAATACCCACCAAACGGCCATAAGCAGGGCTACGGCAAGGGTTGCCGAAGCGGCAGGTTTCTCACTATCGAGGTGTACAAAAAACAAAATACCGAAAAAAACCAACAGGCCCAAAACGAGCCCCGTCAGTTTTATCGGGTTCCGGTAAACGGGGGTGTTTTCGGGATGTTCCATTGTTTTTCTTTTTTTGTGAGTGCAAGTTACAAAATTTTATGTCCGGAATTGTTTAACCGGATTATCCTATGGCGCCATCCACTTCAAAATCATCCTTTTCGCGTGGAGTTACTTTGTTGACTTTTCTTAACGTCTCTATCAGAGCCTTGGTTTTGTTTTTGTCGTTGCTGGCCAAATGGTGCATCACTTTGGCCCCAAAGTAGAAAGCAAGCATCATTTCAAAAGCCGTTGTCAGCTCGCCGAGTTTCCCGCTTCCGTAATCGAAATAAAAATCGCCGATGTAAAACAGGATAACAAAAAAGAGCAGCGAAAGGGTAAGTGTGCCACGGAAAAAGCCGCGGGGAATGGCAAACGTCTCCCCGAAATGAGGATTGGGATTGGTGTCGTCCCACTTTCCGAATGTAAACTTCCGCAAAAGCAAAATAAAAAGAATGATTACCCCGGTCATCCAAAGAATAAATGACCAAATAACGATTAATTCGAAAGTTTCTTTATTCATGATTTTGTGGTTTTCAATTTAAAAAAGCAATAATGCTAAAACAAGCCCGGCCACAAAGCCCGAACCCCCGAAAATATATTTCAGTCTTTTTTGCCTTACCAGATTCTTTTCGGTTTTTTCCAGATCAGCATCACACGTTTTCCACATTGAAACATAATGTTCGTATCCCTTGTTCAATGTGTCGTTTATAGCGTTCAGATGGATTGTTTTCTGTTCCAGCTTGCTGATTTTTAATTTTAACAAAGTATTTGTGCTGTCGCAGATTCTGTAAGCCATACCGGTGGCAACGGCACTGTCCATTTGTGTTCCGGTTATTATCCACAGCGGATTTTCACCGGCTGTAACCTGCTTGGTGGTGTTGGGGTCAATGCGAATCGGGTAGTCGTTTTGTGCCATCAGACCGGAGAGAGAAAGTGCCCAAAAAATAAATATGGTAATTTGTTTTTTCATTATGCAGTGATTTATTGTCCGAAAAGTTCTTTGAATTTCTCCTGTTTTTGTTCGGAAGTCATGTTTTTAACAGTAATACTTAGTGCGGCTTTTCTTGTTTCCAGCGTTTCAATCCGGGCGTCCAGCACTTCAACCTCCTTTTCCAACAGGTGAATGGCATTGGCTCTTTTTTCTATTTCCGCATTCAGTGTTTCCCTGTAATTATCTTCTTCTTCCCGTATTTTTTGGTGTTTCAATGCAATATCCTTAACCGTATCGGTACCGTTAAAGGCATTCATCAGCATTTTAAAAGGTGCTGCCAGGGCAGCAAACAGAATGGTCAGCGGTTTCCAGTCGAAATTGAAATATCCGATGCTTTGCAGGTATCCGACCAGTATCAGCAGGGCAATGACTACAAGTACGGTTATCCAACCTTTCATGGCAAATAATTTTATTTATCTGTTTCAATGTATTTTCCGGCTACCCAACCGGTAATTTTAGCAGCAACTTTGTACCAGCCGTTTTTTGTATCCAGTATTTCCACTTCTGTTCCGCGTGGCAGCGGTTTGGCAACTTTGGGACTGCCGGTCTGAGGTTCTTCCCTGATATTCAGCAACGAAGCGGTAACTTTACCCGAAGCCGGTATCAGTTCATCAGGTTCATCCTCCATACGATTGTTAAGCACTCTGTCGCGCAACCGGTTGAGCGGAAAGGCCGGGCCGGGGTCCAGTTTTCTGCCGGGTGCTATCTCCTCGTGCCCCAAAATCAGGTTTATATGGTACTCTTCTTTAAGCAACATACATATCTCAAGCACGGTATCTATCTGCTCTTGTGTAAAAATGTGCCAATATCGGGGTTTGCTTTCGTTACGGTGTACCGCTTTCAAGACTTTACCGGCAGGATAGAGCGTGCCGTACCATGCCTGATACATATCATCCACCCGTGTCAGATTTCCCGGGTTAACAATTTCAATACCAATGGAATATTTATTGAAACCGGTACGCCCTCCCCGGGAACTTACTCCTGCATGCCAGGCAATCTCGTCGAACGGCACCAGTTGCGTAATGCTGCCGTCGTAATCGACAACAAGATGAGCCGAAGCCTTAACATTGGGGTTGGTAAGCGTGTTTATTGCCGAAGCTGCCGTAGGGCCTGCCGTAAAATGAATGATAACGGTATCGGGCAACCCTTGGGTAAACTTTCCGCTTTTGTTGGGCGAAGGTTTGTAGTTGATGTTGTCGCCCTGAAGCAGGTGATTGATGATGTTCATAACGGTTTTTTTCGGTTACCTGATAAGGAGCTTGCCGTTTATCTGTTTCCCCTCCGTTTCAATCTGAACGGTATAGATTCCTTTGGAAAGGGTTCCGACCGGTAATCCGGTAAGTTTTCCCGAAATCTCTTTTGTAAGAACCGCTCTTCCGTTAAGATCGATTACCTTTAATGTGGCGCTGTTACCGTTTTCCAACGGGTAATTGATCCATACCATATCTTTTGCCGGATTGGGATAGATGTTTAAAGTTTCCGTGTTAATTTCCGGAATGCTGTTGTGCGATGAAAGCGGCGACCAGTAGTAATCCGATTCATGATTTAACTGCCATTCACCGTTTTCGTCAGGTGAGCCCCATTGCGATTTTATTAGGTTCCCGTTCCTGTCGTAGGTGTAATAAGCTCTGGCCACATCTACGTATTCATGGGTTTCGAAACCGGCCTGCTGGTAGGCATAGCTGTAAAGCAAACCGTCTTGATATTCATAAAGATATCTTCTGTGGTTGTCCCATCTTTTTGCCGTCAAATCCCATAGTTTTTCTCCCTGCGAAACCATAATGTCATTCTCGTATTGCACAAAATAATTCCGCTGATTGTACCATTTTTCTTCGCCCGGATACCACGTTTGCGTAATCTTGTTGACAAAACGTCCCTGGTCATCATAATAAAATATCGTTTTTGTGCTGTTGTTCCAGAATTGGTAATAGGACTGCCAGGTTTGCGATATGGTGGAATCCTTCATGTCATTATTATTGAAGTAGGTATTGAATCGGTAACCGTTTCTCCAGGTTCCTGCATCTTTTTCCCACTCATAACCTGTCATTACTTCAAGGTTTTGTTGGGGGTCAAACGTAAAAACGGTTTTGGATGTCAGTTCCCAGTCGCCTTTGTCAGGGTTCCATAGATAATACAGGTGAAGTGTATCCCGTCCGTTTTCATCGTAAAAATATTCAGTTTTGTCATTGTTAACCCAACTTTGTGTGTTGGTGTCCAGTTTTTGATGAAACTCTTCGGTAATCAATCCGTTTTCGGTATATTTTTTTTCTAATGACATTCCGAAAAAGTATTTTCCCGAGGAAGTACTCCAGGTTTGATGTATCTCTTTTACGGTTTTTTCATCTTCGGAAACAAATTTGTAATTTTCCATTTTCCACAGTTGCAGATTGTCATCCCAACGGAATCCGAAAGATTCTTTAAACTTTCCGTTTTCATAATATGCCACGGAATCGTGATAATTCAATTTCCACAGGTTATTCACCGTGTCGTAACGAAACCATAAATATCCCGTCCGGTTTCCTTCCTGATCAAAATTTAGAGATATGATTTTCAAAACAGGCGTGTAAACATCATCTTCCACATTGTAGGAGATGGAAGAATCGTTGACCCAGACGGTATCGCCGACAAGATGATTTTTTTGCTTAAGATTGTCGGTATGAAACAAAATACCCGATTTGGCAAAAGGGCCGTAATCAAGTGACTGTGAGATAACAGGAAGTATTCCTGCCAATAAAAAAGCGGTAAGAAAAAGAGTAAATTTTTTCATTTTGGCTGGTATTAAAGGTTACTAAATAATTCCGTGTACCGTTTTAGTCAAAATACATCATAACAAACAGAAACTACCCACCGAAATGTATCATGAACAATAATTCTACGAAATTAGTAAAATTTTGTTTCGGAAAAACATACATTTTTGTTTCTTTGTAAATATGTTGAATTATCCTGTAAAAGTATTACTGGCTTTTGGTGAGACCTTTAGCGAAGAGGACGGTGCTTTTTTAAAATGGCTTTTGGAAAACGGCTATCCCGAGCTGGCCGCTTTGAGCAGTGCCGTAAGGGGAAGTGTTGAGGCGCAAAACTGGCTGTTAAAAAACAAATATCCCCACCTTGCCGCCCTCGACGGAGCCATTGACAAACAGGCAGGGGCCTATGCCTGGCTGCAAAAATATGGCTACGATTTTTTACTGGTTTTTGCCGATGCGGTAAACGAAAAAAAAGCTGCGGTTCAGTGGTTTAAAGAGCACGATTTGGAACTGTTTTTACTGCTTGCCGCAAAAATAAGGGAGTACCGCGACAACCAAACCTACGATTATCACAAAATTCATTTTTAATTCCGGATACTTTTCAGTTCCAGTTTGTGAATGCCTTGCAACTCAAAAAACGGATATTTTTGCTCAATGCGAACCTTGCAAAAACCTTTTTTAGAAAATGTAAGCGCTTTTCCTATTCGTATGGTTCTTTTAAGATACCCCGAGTCAGCCGGATGCGAACGCCACTTCATCTTTTTGTCTTTCAAATGTATGCGTATGTCCCGGGAACGGTATTCTCCGTCGGGTTTATAAATGGTAATGTTCAGTGGCAACGTCTTGCAGTTGAACTGGTTACTGTGGTACAACACCAGATTTAAATCAAAAGCATCACCTTTTTCAACGGGAATCAGGAATTGTACATAATCAAACCGTTGCCATTTGTTTCCCTGAAAAAAGTGTTTTCCTTCGAATCCGGGCTTTTGGCTGCAACCCGTAAAAACCACAATACTTATGAAAAATACCTTAACAAGCGTTTTCATTATTGCGATTCCTTATCATAAAAGTATAAAAGCTACTCAACAGTTACCGATTTGGCAAGGTTACGGGGCTGGTCAACATTGCATCCGCGCATTACGGCAATGTGGTACGAAAGTTTTTGCAACGGAATGGTTGCCAGAAGCGGGACAAACATCTCCTCGGTTTCAGGAATTTCAATGGTGTAATCGGCCATATTCTTTACTGTGGTATCCCCTTCGGTAACAATGGCAATAACAACGCCGTTACGTGCTTTTACTTCCTGAATATTGCTTACCACTTTCTCGTAAATACCGATATTGGGCGCGATAAACACCACAGGCATGTCTTTGTCAATCAGTGCAATGGGACCGTGTTTCATTTCGGCGGCAGGATAACCTTCGGCATGGATGTAAGAGATTTCTTTCAGTTTAAGAGCGCCTTCCAAAGCTACCGGAAAGTTATATCCTCTTCCAAGGTAGAGGAAGTTTCGGGAGTCTTTGAATTTTCCGGCTATCTCTTCAATAAGGCCGTTATCGTCAAGAACCTTCTTTACCTTTTCGGGTATCAGTTCCATTTCGTGAAGCAGCCGAACGTATTCCGATTTGGGCAATGTTCCTTTCAATTGTGCAAAACGCAGTGCCATCAGGGTAAGAACCGTTACCTGTGCCGTAAATGCTTTTGTTGAAGCAACACCTATTTCAGGCCCTGCATGGGTATATACACCCGCATCGGTAGCCCGTGCTATGGATGACCCCACCACATTGCAAATACCGAGTACCGTAGCCCCTTTTTCCTTTGCCAGTTCAATGGCGGCCAGTGTGTCGGCCGTTTCTCCCGATTGCGAAATGGCAATCATCACATCGTTTTCGGTAATTATCGGGTTACGGTAACGAAATTCGGAAGCATATTCCACCTCAACCGGAATTCTGGCAATCTCTTCCAGCAGATATTCGCCCACAAGCCCTGCGTGCCACGAAGTTCCGCAGGCAGCAATGATGATCCTGTCGGCATTAAGGATTTTTTGCTCATAATCGATTATACCCCCCAGCGAAACGGTACCTTTGTCGGGGTGCAGGCGGCCTCTGAAACTGTCGCGAATGGATGTGGGCTGCTCATAAATTTCTTTGAGCATAAAATGGTCGAAACCGCCTTTCTCCAGTTCGTTAAGGTTCCATTCGAGCTCTTGTATATAAGGTGTTTTTTCCTCGTTCTTAATGGTTTTTATTTTTAATTCGGAACCTCTTTTTAAAATTGCAACCTCTTCGTCGTCGAGATAAACAACGTTTTTTGTGTATTCGATAATGGGTGTTGCATCCGAAGCAAGGTAAAAATCATTTTCGCCGATACCGATAACCAGCGGACTGCCTTTACGTGCTGCTATCAGCATATCGGGATGCTCCTGCGAAAGAATGACAATGGCATAAGCACCGATTACCTGGTTCAGGGCAATGCGCACTGCTTCTTCAAGGTTAACCTCTTCTTTGGTTTGTATGTCTTCGATCAGGTTGACCAATACCTCCGTGTCGGTGTCCGAATGAAATTCATATCCACGGTTAATTAATTCTTTTTTAAGTGTGGAGTAGTTCTCAATTATCCCGTTGTGAATAATGGCAATCTTTCTTGAGAAGGAATAGTGGGGGTGCGCATTTTGGGTATTGGGTTCGCCGTGTGTTGCCCAGCGGGTATGTGCAATACCTATGGTACCCGATTTATCAAAATCTTTCATGTGCTCTTCCAGCACACTTACTTTTCCTTTTGTTTTATGAACTGACAAACCACCGTTGAGCAAAGCAATTCCGGCACTGTCGTACCCCCGGTATTCAAGTCGGTGAAGTCCTTTAATTAATATAGGATAGGCCTCTTTATTGCCTATGTATGCCACAATTCCACACATAATAAACTGGTTTTTTTGTCGGTATAAAAATATAAATTAATCCGTATCGGTATAAAGAATTTTCAGACGAATTCCGCTTAAAGTGTCTCCTGAAGGACGGGGGCCGTTGAAAACAAAACGGTTGGGATTAACCGAGCCACCCATTGTAAAAAGATAAAACCCTTTGTTAACCGTTGTTGAATCGAGCAAAAGCGATTGAATGTATCTGGTTATACGAAACTCATATTTATTACCGGATGAATTATATCTCCCGCCAAAATATTCTTCACCTTCTATTTGGTCGGGCAGCAGGTCGTAAACCCCGTCTTCAAGGCGTTGCACCAGAGCCATTTTTTTTGGAGCATCAAAGAAATTGTCTTCGGGAGCACCCGGAAGTTCAAGTATCGCTTCATTAATTCCTATAGTGCCGAGATTTTTAAAATCCCGGATAAAAGGAATGGTAATCACTGTTTTGGCGCCACTCAATCCCTGAACATACACCCGTTCGTCACCCAGAGTTGTGTCGCCTTCCAGTACCTGCTGTTTAAATTCCGGTGCCGCATAAAAGTAGTTGTGTTCAAAACGGTTTATCCGGGCACAGGTTACGGTTATCGGATATTGATATTTTAATGAATCCTTATCGTCGTTTCTGTAATAAACGGTTAGGTTTGAAAAATGAGAGGGTAGGTCAAAATAGAGTATGACTCCGTCGCTGTTTACCGGTTCTGTAATCAAATAAAGTCCTTTAAAATATTGTTGGAAACTCTCTATATCTTTCATTGCATCTTCGGGTGCATTCAACAATTTATTTCCCAACGCATCCGACCGGTTGCTAAGATTGATTCTTAAAATACCTTTGATGGTATCGGGGAAAACAGGAATGCTGTCGCTGGGTCGTGGAGAAAATTCCAGGTCGCTGTAGTCTGTTGACCCGGTTGAAAGCAAAATGTTGGAATAATACACGCTGTCTAAATAGATGTCTTCCAACAACTCATAGGTATGAACTTTGAGGGTTGTCAGCGTGTCGCCGTATGTTCCGGCATAATACAACTGTAAAACCAAAGAGTCGAGCACGGGGTTTGTTCCGAAATCGTGAGTGGTTGAAGACAGTTGAAACTGAGTGTAAAATCCGGCAGAAGTCTTTCCAAATACGGGATCGGATAAACTGCCGAGCAATGATTTTGATGACTCATCGCTTCTGACGGAATCGATGGTTTGCGTGTATGCATAAACCGTAGCCGTGTCGCTGTAAAATACCTTTAACCGGCTGTTCTCGGGCAGAATATTTGCCCCCAGCTGTTCGGGACTTTTATAACAGGATGTAAGTGCCGATGCCAGCAATCCTGCAATTAGTATTTGAAAAAAACAGGCCGGTTTAATCGCCTTCAATAATTTTGTCATAGAATTCATTAAATGCGTCAAAATACTCTTCTTCTCCCTGATAATCAAGCAATGGTTTTCCCGATGTTTTCACCATATCCAAAATCTTGCCGTCTATTTTTTCAGACCCCATAATAAAAGCATCCGAGAAATCAATAGCGCCTTGCATTAATGAAACGTAGTCGGCATCTTTATAGTATTTAAGATCGTCATCTTTAATGCCGCTCATTTTAATTTTTTCCGGAAAGTCTTTTTTGAATTTTTCCGTAAAAGCCTCATCGTAAAGAGAAACTATGATCTTTGAATCGGAAAAAAGCGGATTGTCTTTGTAAGCGGTTTTCATAAACAAAGGCACCAGACTTGTAAACCACCCGTGAATGTGTACGATATCGGGCGCCCAGCCAAGTTTTTTTACGGTCTCCAAAACGCCTTTGGCAAAGAAAACAGCCCGCTCGTCGTTATCGTCAAAAAATTTACCATCCGCATCGTGAAAAAGAAACTTTCTTTGGAAGTAATCTTCGTTTTCGATAAAATAAACCTGCATCCTCGCCTGTTGGATTGAGGCAACCTTTATAATCAACGGATAATCGATTTCGTCGATAATCAGGTTCATACCCGAAAGTCTGATTACTTCGTGAAGCTGATTTCTGCGCTCGTTTACCAAGCCGTATCTCGGCATGAAAACGCGTATCTCTTTTCCTCTTTCCTGAATTTTTTGCGGTAAATAACGTCCGATTTTACTAATTGGCGACTCGGGCAAATAGGGCATTATTTCTTGCGCTACATAAAGTACCCTTTTCTTTTCCATAATATTTTTTTAGAAATTTTTAGCGACTGCAAAGGTAGTGAAAATTTTAAAGTATTATTTCTTTGTTTCACAATAAAGGTTAAAGTTGATATCATACTAATTTCCGGTTTTATAATTTTGAGGGCTACCGCTCCCATCCCTGCCGCTGTTTTCCGTTCTGCAATCTGACATCGAATTATATTACGCCAAAACCTAAATCCAACTTTTTTACACTTTTTTACACACCGCAACTGCGTATGGTGCTATATATATTCTGCCCTTTCAGGGCAAAACTAACCCTGCCGCAACCCCCCGTTCTTAATTCTAACATCTTACATCGGATATCTGACATAAAAATAACTTCGAAGCACGAAACCAATCAGGAAGCAGGAAAAAACAAACAAGAAAAAAGTGTGGTTAAAATCCGCCTAAGGCAGAGACGGAATCTTTCGCTTGTGTTTCTTTTCCTGTTTGGTATATGATACGGAAATCATCCGCGGATTCAACGGGAACGCCGACCCCTTTTGTCAACCTTTTTATTCCCTTTGAATTACGGGGTGCAGATATACGTTAGTTAGCCGGCCCGCTTATTCATTGATTATTGAGCTCTTGTCTGTTTCCGGATGATTGCTTAATTCATATAACTTTGTTGCAGTCTTAGCCTTAAATCTGTGCGCCGGCAGCCTCGTGCCAATCATTCCTTTTAATCTTCCAGCTTCCCGGGTTTCAAGCCCCAATCAGCCTTCAATCCGGCTGGTTTGTGATGCCGTACCTTCGTATTATTCCTCTATCGGGACCACAAGTTTAAATCCTACCCCGTGAACATTCAACAGCTCAACATCAGGGTCCTGTTTCAGGTATTTCCTCAACTTGGTGATGTACACATCCATGGAACGGGCATTGAAATAGCTGTCGTCGAACCAGATTTTATTGAGGGCTACAGAACGGTCCAGTGTTTCGTTCATGTTATCGCAAAGCATTTTTAATAACTCGGCTTCTTTAGACGTAAGTTTGTCCTGTTTGTTTCCTATTGATAACAGTTGGCGGTCGTAATCAAATGTGAATTTACCGAATTTGTAAATATGGTTTTGCGGTTTGTGATCATCCTCCTGAGTTCTCCGTAAAATCGCTTTTATTCTCATGTTCAACTCTTCCATGCTGAACGGTTTGGTCAGGTAATCGTCGGCACCCAGCTCAAAGCCGTGTATTTTGTCTTCTTGCATCGATTTTGCGGTAAGAAACAGGAACGGAACCTTTTTATCCAGTTTCCTAATCTCTTTGGCCAAGGTAAAACCGTCCATTACGGGCATCATAATATCAAGGATGCAAAATTCAAAATTTCCCTTTTTAAACTCTTCAAGTGCAACTTTTCCGTTTGGGCACAATACGGTTTCATATCCTTTGGCATTCAGGTAGTTCTTTAGAATATTTCCGAGGTTTTTGTCGTCCTCGGCCAATAACATTTTTATTTTTTTATCCATGGCGTTTGTTTTTAGTTGGCAAATAAACATAAAATACGGAGCCTTTTCCCGGTTCCGATTCAAGACTTATTTTACCATTGTGCATTTCGGTAACCGCTTTTGCATAGCTCAAACCCAGTCCGAAGCCTTTAAAATCATGGCGGTTTCCTGTGTGCACACGGTATAATTTGTCAAATATCTTTTTCTGGTTGCTTTTGCTTATTCCTATTCCATTGTCTTTTACGGCAATAAGCAGCCCGTTTTTCAGATCTTTGGTCGAAACCTTTATCTCCGGGGCATTCAGCGTATATTTCAGAGCATTATCTATCAGGTTGTTAATTACATTGGTCAAATGAATTTCATCACCTTCTATAATATGTTTTGTTGCTGTCAGTTCGGTCTCAATTTTTCCGCCGGCGCTTTCTGCATTTATCTGTTTGTTGT
The DNA here is from genome assembly GCA_027022105.1 of Bacteroidales bacterium. Classification (GTDB taxonomy): domain Bacteria; phylum Bacteroidota; class Bacteroidia; order Bacteroidales; family F082; genus Sulfidibacterium. The sequence continues at coordinate 38,658 of JALVZH010000247.1, forward strand.
TTACCACATTTTCAATAATCTCATGCATATCTACCAAAGAGATGTTCAGTTTCAGGCGTCCGCTTTCGGTACTTGCCGAACGAAGAATGTGCTCGGCCATGGTGCCCAGCCGTTTGTTTTCCTCGTCAATTATTGAGATATAACTGTTGTAAATTTCGTCCGACTTTTTCACATCTTTATCCCGTAGTGCTTCACATGCCAGCGAAATGGTGGAAATGGGTGTTTTAAATTCGTGGGTCATGTTATTAATAAGGTCGTTTTTCATTTCCGAAAGTTTTTTCTGCCGGAAAATAGTGATGATACTGAAAGAAAAAGAACCTATAATAATCAGAAACAACAAAAACGAAACAAACAACAGATGATATAGCCTGCTGATAATGTAGGCTTTCTCGTTTGGAAAATAGATCAGCAACTTCTTCGGAAACTCAAACGGTGATGACATGGATTCAAGGTTAAAAACGAAACTGTTTTTAAGTAATTCGTTGGGATATTTTCCGGTTTTTTGGATGATCATGGCGTTGGTTTTCGGGTCGTAAATACCGAATTCATATTTTGTATTAATCTTTTCCGCTTTTAAATTTACCTTTATCAACGAATCGATTACAGGCTTATGTTTTGTAAAAAACAGATTATCCGAAGGTTGGGTGTACATGTTCCACAATTGTTGTATGGCGTTGTTCACTTTGCTCTGTTCGGTAATTAAAGAAGAGAGCCGGTCGGAATCGGTGATGCCGAACATGCTTTGCATCAATTTGCGGTTAATGGAGTCGTAGGCTTCAAAACTGCTCAGGTATTCCTGATAATACCGCTTTTTGCTCAATACTTCATCCTGATACTTTAATTTATCAATGGCAAATATCACACGGCTCATGGCTTTGTTTACATCATGAACAAAACCTGCCTGTTTTACCTGAACGGCACTTTTGATCCACACTACCTGTATCAGCATCAGGCCGATGCTCGACAGGGTAACCAATACAATTGTTATTATGGTTAACTTCTTTTTCACGCAACAAAATTAAACCAATATCTGACTGATAAACAGATTTTTAACGTTTGTTAACAAGAAAAAATTAATTTTTTTTGTCGAATTGATATTTTTTTGATGTATATTTGCACCATAAACAAAAGCAAGGGTAATTTTATTATTTTCTGCTTTGTTTAAGGGTTTTCATAATTGTTGGTTTTTGGGAGGCGGCCGTCCTGGCCGCCTTTCTTTTTTTGTATTTTCGCCAATAAAATTAGTTGTAAATTGATAAAACCGGAAACGATACAGACCATTCTTGATACTGCCCGTATAGAAGAGGTGGTAGGTGATTTTGTCCCTTTGAAGAAAAGGGGAGTAAACTATATCGGGTTGTGCCCTTTTCATAATGAGAAGACACCCTCTTTTGTTGTATCTCCTTCAAAAGGTATCTTCAAATGTTTTGGTTGCGGCAAATCGGGTACCGCTGTGGGATTTATTATGGAGCATGAGCATTATTCGTATCCCGAGGCACTGAAATATCTGGCAAAGAAGTACGGAATTGAGGTGGAAGAGGAAACCATGACCGATGAAATGCGGGAGGAAATTGACGAAAGAGATCGCATGTTTGCCCTTAACCAGTTTGTTTCCGAACATTTTCAGCACAATCTTTTTGAAACCGAAGACGGCAAAGCCATTGGGCTTTCGTATCTGAAAGAGCGTGATTTTATTGATGCAACCATCAGAAAGTTTCAACTGGGATATGCCGCCAATGCCTGGGAAGAGTATTCGCAATATGCATTACGAAACGGCTACAAAAAAGAAGACCTCATCAAAACCGGTTTAAGCATTGAAAGGGACGGCAAACTGATTGACCGTTTTAAGGGCAGGGTGATTTTTCCCATTCATAACCTTACGGGAAAGATTATCGGATTTGGCGGGCGTATTCTTACCGACGATAAAAAAACCGCAAAATATCTGAACTCACCCGAATCGGAAATTTACAACAAAAGCAAAAGCCTTTACGGTATTTTCTTTGCAAGAAATGCCATTTCCAAAGCCGACTCTTGTTACCTTGTGGAGGGATATACCGATGTAATCTCTTTGCATCAGGCCGGAATAGAGAATGTGGTGGCCTCTTCGGGAACATCTCTTACGGTTGACCAGATAAAATTAATTAAAAGATATACCAAAAACATTGTAATACTTTACGATGGCGACCCGGCGGGAATCAAAGCCTCTTTTCGCGGTATCGACCTTATTCTGGAACAGGGGATGAACGTTAAAATTGCTCTCTTCCCCGAAGGCGAAGACCCCGATTCTTTTGTCAGGCACCACCGGCGTTCGGAGGTTGATCTGTTTCTCGAAGAGAATACCGCCGATTTCATAACTTTTAAAACAAAGCTGCTTTTAAAGGAAACAAAAGATGATCCCGTAAAGAAAGCGGAACTGATAAAAGAGATTGTGGAAAGTATTTCCAAAATCCCAAGCGGTATTACACGCAATGTTTACATTCAGGAGTGCAGTGCGGTGATGAATATCGCCGAACAGACCCTGATGAACGAAATGAACAAAATCATCAGGCAGCGTTACCGCAAACAGCAAAACAGGCAGGATTATACACCGGATGAAGAGATGCCGCAGGCCGGACGTACCGATATGCAGGAGATAGAGGTGGATCCTTATGATTCGTCAACCCAGGAACGGGAGGTTTTGCGCATGATTTTGCAGTATGGCGAAAATGTGATAGAAGTTCCCGATTATTCGGTGGCCGAAGAGGGTGTAACCTCTGTGCTTACCATGACTGTGGCAGAGTTTATCATTACCGAAATTGAAGGGGAGATGGGAGAGATGAACCACCCTGTTTATCAGCAGGTTTATAATCTGATAAAAGAGAAATTCGAACGCAACGAACCTGTTTCGGAAAAGAGCCTTTTAAAGGATAATCCGGATAAAAAAATACAGGAGGCCATCATCGATCTGGTATCTTCGCCTTACGACTTGAGCGAAAACTGGAAAAAACACAATATTTATGTTAAAAACGAAGAGGACGAACTTGCCAAAGCGGTAATTTACACGGTGCTTTCCTTAAAATCGAAAAAAATAGGGAAACAAATGAAATCCATAATGGATAAATTAAAGGAATCGGGTGATATTGCCGAATCGGAACTGCTGATGATGGAATATGAACATTTGAAAGATATGTCAATGGTAATACAAAAGGCGTTGAACAGAGTTTTTGTTTTTTAAATAAAAAAGCGTTTTTACCGTTCATATAAAATATTTAGAAAATATATATCACCATGAATAAAAAATTTGTCCTCTTTTTACCCGTAATAATTTTTTTAGCCGTAAACCTGAAACTGGCAGCTCAGGAACTATGGTCATTGGAAGATTGTATTAACTATGCCTTTGAGCACAACCTGCAGATTAAGCAGAGTTATCTTGATGTGGAAGCATCACAAGATGATTTGCTGCAAAAAAAATTAAACTTTCTTCCTTCGTTGAATGCCAGTGCCTCGCACAACACGGGTTGGGGACGATCGGTAGATATGGCTACCTATCGCTATACCAACAAAACCACCCGCCAAATGTATTTTTCGGTAAACAGCGACATAACTCTTTTTAACGGGTTACAACAGGTAAATGATGTACGTCGTCAACAGTTTGATTTTCTGGCAAAGAAGTACAGTTCGGACAAAATAAAAAACGACATTTCCCTGAATATTGCCGCCGCATACCTGCAAATACTGTTTAATATCGAGCTTACAAACAATGCCCGGCGACAGGTGGAAATAACAAAAGAACAGATTGACCGTACCAGAAAGCAGGTAGAGGCAGGTGTACTGGCAAAAGGAAGTTTGCTGGAAATAGAGGCTCAGGGCGCCAACGAGGAGGTGAATCTTGTAACGGCCAAAAACAGACTTACCCTTTCGTATCTCGATTTGATGCAACTTCTCGACCTGAAAGCCGACAGCGCTTTTGATATTGAAAAGCCGAACCTTGAAATTACTGCAAAACCCGAATTGCTGCCTGTATCATCCATTTATCATACGGCTTTGGGTATTATGCCCGAAATCAAGAGCGCCGAATATTCGCTGAAAAGTGCCGAGCGCAGCCTTGCCATTGCCCGAGGACAGAGAAGTCCGCGCCTGAGTCTTACCGGAACTTACGGCAATAATTATTCCGACCAGATAAAAAAATCTCTTGACCCCACAAGTCCCGATTTTGACGTTACAAAACCTTTTTGGGATCAATTGGCCGACAACAGGAATATCACCATGGCGTTCAGGCTTACCATTCCGGTATTCAACGGTTTTCAGGTTTCCAATTATATCAGAAAATCGAAAATATATCAGGAAAGTGCAAACCTGACTCTGGAACTCGAAAAAAACCGGTTGCGCAAAAATATCGAACAGGCTTATACCGATGCTGTGGCAGCCTACAAAACCTATGAAGCACGGAAAAGGTCGGTGGCTTCGTACCGTGAGGCTTTTAAGTATGCCCGTGAGAAGTTTGACGTGGGCATGGTAAGTGCCACCGATTACAATGTTGCCAAAATACAACTGAACAATGCCGAGTCGGATCTGGCCGCTTCCAAATACGATTATATTTTTAAAACCAAAATTCTTGATTTTTATCTTGGAAGAGATTTGACTTTGAAAGATATAGCTACGCAGAAATAATGTCCGGAGACAGGCAGGTAAAAATAATTAACAAAAAATTTGTTAATAAGATATTTTTCGTATTTTTGCCGCTCCAAAATTTAACGCTAAAAGAAAAAAGATGTACGCAATTGTTGAGATAGCAGGGCAGCAGTTCAAAGTGGAGCAGGGACAGGAGATCTTTGTTCACAGGCTTGAAGGCGAAGAAGGAAGCAACGTCTCCTTTGACAATGTACTTTTGGTTGACAACGAAGGCAAAGTTGCCGTTGGTACACCCAAAGTTGAAGGCGCTTCCGTTAATGCCAAAATCGTGGCCCACACAAAAGGAGATAAGGTTCTTGTTTTCAAAAAGAAAAGAAGAAAAGGATACCAGAAAGAGAACGGTCATCGCCAGTATTTGAGCAAAGTTCTCATTGAAAAAATTACTGTTTAACGCTAAAAACTTAAAAAAATGGCTCATAAAAAAGGAATGGGTAGCTCCCACAACGGTCGTGAATCGGAAAGCAAACGTCTGGGAGTTAAAATTTATGGCGGACAGCACGCCACTGCAGGCAATATTATTGTAAGGCAAAGAGGAACCAAACATCATCCGGGCCTGAACGTCGGTATGGGTAAAGACCATACCTTGTTTGCCCTTAAAGACGGTATTGTTGAATTTCGCAGAAGGAAAAACAACCGTTCTTACGTAAGCGTAATGCCTGTTGATGAAGAGAAATAGATCCTTTTAAAGGAAACTGATACTAAAAAGCCCGACGGAATTTCCGCCGGGCTTTTTTAATGCTTTTTTTGGTTCTTGCAGGTTTCTGTATTTTGACACACTGGCATTTTTTAATTTGCAACAGATTCCAGGTCAAAACTTTACCAAAAGCTGCACCGAATAATTTCTCGGAGGTCTGATGTCTCCGGGACGCCCCATGTACTCTTTATTGAAAATGTTTTTGCCCACCAATGCAAGGTTGGCTTCTTTTGTCAGTTGCCACGATAACCGCAGGTCGAAAACCACCGCACCTTTGTTGTTCTCCCCGCGGTATTCTTTAAGTCCGGGCATAATTTCCATCCCGAAGATTTTCTCTTCAAAAGCGGGGTCGATACGTTCCATAAAGCTCCTGTAAATCATATTTACACCGAGAGAAAGTTTACCGTAACCAAACGAAACATCACCTTTTACAGAATGGTTGTAGCGATATTTAAGGATGTTGTTTTCCAGTGTGTCCGATGATAAATCCAGCGGGTTCATATAAGTATATCCTATAAAAAAGGTGGTGCTGAATTTGCCTTGTTTGCTGCTCCCCGACAGGGTTACATCTATTCCGTCAATACGGGCTTTGCCTACATTCAGCGATTTAAATCCCACATCGCTCAGGGAGGGGTATTCCACACTGTCGGGTTTGTAAATACCGAATGTAAACTCAATCATATCATTGTATTCGGTCAGGAAAAATGCCGCATCCAGAAAACCGGTTATGTTCCACAGCCGGTATCCTTGTTTGATTCCCGCCTCGGCACTCCATCCCGTTTCGGGTTTCAGTTCGGGATTGGGAAAGATATTGAGGCTGCCCACACTGGTTGCCGTATATTTTTCGGCAATGGAAGGGTAGCGGTATCCCTGACCGAAAGAGGCTCTCAGAAAGGTAAATTCAGCAGCTTTATAATTGATTCCGGTTCTGAAAACGTTGGAAATTTTTTCGTCGCTGTTGTCGATGCTGTAGTATTCGGCCCGGTAGCCTCCCGAAAAGGTCAACTTTTGGAACGGTTTGTAATCGAGCTGTGTATATAGTGCAAAATTGGTGTTAAAATGATTGCCGTAAAGTGTCGCCCGGGTACTTCCGTACATACCCGTGGCTCCCGCGGTAATATCCAAAACCGATTTGATTCGTGTGTGAAACCGGTACTCACCGTAAAACATATTTGAACCGTTATCCTTGTCGGGATTTTGCTCAAAGGTATTTCGCACCTTGTAAAATCTTGTTAAAAGGCTGTGCTTGTTTTGGTGCTTGTCGTAATAGTTGAACCAGGGGTCAACCATGATTCTGAAACCCGCGGTGGGAGCAAGTCCGGCTGGTTGCTGCATGTAAGCTCCCGAATCGGCGTCCCGCCAAAGGAAAAATCCCGAAGAATTTTGCCACTGAACATTAGTAGCGAGTCCGGCAGAGAGGTTTTCCATGTTTTTCGGCCTGTAGCGCAGTTTGAAGTTGGCCCGCGCATGCTGTTCATAGTTTTTTTCACGGTATCCGGCGTTGTTATAGAGGTCGGCACCTGCTACAATATCCAACTGTTCGAGCCTCCTGGCATGAGAAAACCGGAATCCGCCGAACAGGGGATTGTTGTCCCACCACCACGAAAGTTCATTGCGGGATGGTTTGTCGAAAAAACCGGAATAGAGTGTTACCGTGGTTTTGGGTTTCAAGCCCGGCCACAGGGTGCGCAGGTTGATAACGCCATTCAGAGCGGAAGAACCGTACAAAGAGCTGCTGGCACCTTTAACTATTTCAACTTGTGCCGTATTTTCTATGGGCAAAAAGTTCCATTTTACCTCTCCCACATCGGCGGTTAACAGCGGCAATTCGTCCAAAACAACCAGTACCCTGCTTCCGGCACCATAACTGTAGCCGCCACCGCCGCGTATGCTTGCCTGCCCGTCCAGTATATCAATTCCCGGCATTTGATTGAATACGGTTTCAATGTGCCGGGTGTTCTGTTTTTTGAGATAATCCGGCGGGATAACCGTCATGGAAACACTAACGTCCGATAATTTCTGTATGTACAGTCCGGCGGTTACCACCGTGGTATTCAGGTTAATGGCCGAAGGATTTAAACTGACGGGCAGATATAATGAATCGCCCTGTTTGATTGTTACTTCTCTCTTTAATTTTTCATATCCGATAAAAGAGAAAAGCAGGGTGTGTCTGCCAGCGGAAACCTCCATCTTAAAGGTTCCTGCCGAAGAGGTGGTTGTCCCCTCATGTTCATCAAGTATGATATTTACTCCGGCAAGCGTTTCCCCTGTAGTTTTATCGGTTACCGTTCCGGTTATAACCGGTTCGCTTTGTGCCATACTTCTTATTGACAGGAACAAAGCGAATAAAATGATAAGTTGATGTAAATATTTAAAATTCATTTGGGAAAACTTTTGCCATACAGATTTCACCTTGTTTTTACCGCTATGTCCGAAATACGTCCCGAAGAAGTTACCAGTGTTATGACGTAATGCCCCTGAGCCAACTGTTCTAAATTCACCAGTAATTTATTTTCTCCGGCTTCAACGGTATAAAAACATGATTCCAGTTCTTTTCCCTGAAGGGAAGAAACAACTACCTGCACCTGTCCGGGTTCCGGCGAGCGGTAAGAAATGTTTGTTTTGTTAATAAAAGGATTGGGCCACAATTTCATTCTGCTGTTGCGAACAAAAAGGTTTGCCACACCATTGGATTCTTCCACCACCAAAGACAATGAAACGGAATCGGTAACGGTTCCCATTGATACGGGTGTTCCGTTCAATTCGCCGAATACTTCCACTTCGATGTGTAACGGGTAGGTTCCCGTATCGGCAGGGGTTCCCGACATCAAAACACAATAGTAGGTTCCGGGATAAAAATCGTTGTCTTCCGTGTTGCTCACCCAGGTAATGCTTTCGGGCAGATTGCCTACATCAACCAGATGAAGGTGATGAATGGTAAAAACAATACCTGTGGTTTCGTAAGGAGGTAAAATGGAAAATACCTGTTCGTAATATTCTCCTTTGTAGGCAACATCAAGCGAGTCGGGGCAAACCTGACCGTTGTTTTCAGGGTCGGGACAAGAGATGGAATCGGCAGGTGTGCATTGGGCTAAAACACTGTTTGTAAAAAAAATGCCGAACATCAAAAACAGAAAGGTCAGTACTCTTTTTTTCATAATCCTGCTTTTTTGATTATTTTTTGCTCTTTTTAATTAAGCAAATATAAGTGATTTTTAAAAAGATTCAAAGTTTCCCGGAATTATAAGGATATATTAGCATGCTGTCAATATTGTATAATTTACAGTATTTTAATTATTTGGGCGGCCGGGTTTACAGTTGCATGCCGGCAGGTATCGCAATCTGCTGTCCGTTTGTAGTTGCAAACTTTCAGTCTTCGCAATCTACCGCTTCCATCCCTGCCGCAATTTGACCTGACGGGCTGAACGCCGGTTTGCGGGTCGGCTCCCATCAGATCGAAAAATCCGGTAAAAATTCCTTTAAAGGTATATACACCGGCCCCGTCCGCTTCAAAATGCTTTGATAAAGAAAAAATCTGTCAACCGTAACCTGTTGCAAAAAGGTATCTTTGTATTTATCAATGGTTTTCTGAAACAGCTTTTTGTTTTCCAGGTGCTTTATCCGGCCTATGGTCAGGTGCGGAACAAAATTTTGCCGGTCGCGGTAAAACCCCGCATCGTGCAGGCTGTTTAAAATATCTTCACCGAGGTTTTTCATCTCCCCGGCATCTTGCATTCCTATCCAGATAACCCTTGGATTGTAACGGCTGCCGAAAATCCCGGTTTTTTCCAGTGTAAAAGAAAACGAAGCATGACGACCGGCAACCTCCCGAAGTGTCCGGTTTATTACCGGAATCTGTGAATCGGGTGTTTCGCCGAGGAATTTCAATGTAATGTGCATGTTTTCCGGTTCCACCCATTTTATCTTTTCGTAGTGAAGCGCTCTCTTTAATCCGTAATAAACACGCAAAAAGTTTTCATCGGGATGAAGTTTTACGGCAACAAAAAGTCGTTTCATGGGCGTAAATTATTTTCTCGAAGTAAAAAACAGAACCAGAATTATGATAATACCGGTTGTATAAACCGTGTTTTCAACTATTTGCAGCAATATGTTAAGAAAATCGTGGAAGCCGAATATCTCCAGAAAAAAGAGTGCCGTGTGATGAATCAGCACAAGAGTAAATGTATATTTCAGGAAGCCGAAAACCCCCAGCTTGTTGAAATCGGGTTCTTCACGTTCAGTATATTCAATGTTTTGAAAATAAAAGCGCAGGATACCGGGTCTGGCAAAAGTCATAAAGGTGGCGGCTGCGGCATGAAGACCAAGTGTGTTTCCGAAAAAATCGACGGTTAATCCCGAAAGGAAACCCAGCAGCAGAAGCCAGCTTTTTCCGGTATTAAAAGGAAGCAAAAGAATAAAGAGCAGATAAACATAAGGAATGAGAAACCCCCAAATGCTGAGGTTGTTCAAAACAAAAACCTGCAACACCATCAGCAGCACAAACCTGAAGCCGTTTTTGATGTAGATATTGCTCATTGTTCCGCTTCCTCCATCAGTTGAAGTTCCTCTTCGCGGTTGTTGTTTTTTACAAGGTAAACCCAATAGAGGCTGTTAAAATCGGTTGAAAAACGCAATGTGGCGTGTGTCAGACTTTTCTGTTGGTCGGGGAAGTATTTTTCAACGGTTCCGATTACAATGCCGGGCGGAAAAATCAAAGAATTTCCGCTGGTTACCACCGTGTCGCCCTGTTGCAACACAAGATGCGAGGGAATATCTTCAACAATGCCGAAACGGTAATCGTCCGTTCCCCAAATAACCCGCACCAGTTGGTTGTTTTTTTTGATTCGGGCGCTGATGTTGGCATTTTTGTGCAGCATTGACATAATGAGCGCATAGTGTTGCGACACACCGATAACCACCCCTGCCAGACCGTTGGCCGAAACCACCGCCATCTCCTTCTCCACACCGTCGCTCAACCCTTTGTCCACCATAATGTAGTTGTTCTTTTTGTTCACCGAGTTGCTGATTACTTTTGCGGAAAGATAATGAAAAGCGGTATCGTTTCCGGTAACGGAATCAACGGCTGCCGCTCCGGCCGGGTGCAAAAGGTTTTTCAACCGCTCGTTTTCTTCTGCAAGCTGACGGTTTTGTGTTTTCAGGGTAAAATAGTCCGTAATGTTGGAAGAGAGGTTGTAAAGGCTTCCCGTAAAATCGTTTACGGTGTTAAAAGCCAAACTGTGTTGATACGAGTAGCTTTTGACAAGCAGCAGCAGCGACACCACTTCCAATATGAGAAAAAGGGTGAAAAATCTGTTTTTCCAGAAAAACAATATCAGTGTACGCATGCAGCCCCCTGACGCAAACTATTTAATAAGGAACGTAAACTTATCGAAATTTTTCAGCGCAATACCGGTTCCTCGGGCCACGGCACGCAACGGGTCTTCGGCCACATGTACCGGCAGTTTTGTTTTTTGGTGAATCCTCTTGTCGAGGCCGCGCAGCAGCGAGCCGCCGCCGGCAAGATAAATCCCGGTTCGGTAAATATCGGCCGAAAGTTCGGGCGGGGTGTTTTCAAGTGCATTGAGTACGGCCGCTTCTATTTTAGAAATGGATTTATCGAGGCAGGAAGCTATTTCCGAATAGTTAACCTTAATCTCTTTGGGAATACCCGTAAGCATGTCCCTGCCGTGTACCGGATAGTCGTCGGGCGGGTTGTCAAGCTCAGTAAGGGCCGAGCCCACTTCAATTTTAATGCGTTCGGCAGTACGTTCACCAATGGTGATGTTGTGTTGCTTGCGCATATATTCCTCTATATCAACATTAAAGTCGTCGCCTGCAATGCGGATGGATTTATTGTTGACAATGCCGCCAAGGGCAATAACGGCAATTTCGCTGGTACCGCCACCGATGTCCACAATCATGTTTCCGGTGGGTTCCAGCACATCAATTCCGATACCGATGGCTGCCGCCATGGGCTCGTGAATCAGTTTTATCTCTTTGGCGCCTGCCTGCTCGGCGGAGTCTTTTACGGCACGCTCTTCCACTTCGGTAATGCCCGACGGAATACAGATAACCATTTTTAGTGCCGGAGGAAAAAGGGTGTTTTTAATCCCTATCATCTTAATCATCTCGCGAATCATGTATTCGGCAGCCTGAAAATCGGCAATCACACCGTCGCGCAAAGGACGGATGGTTTTGATGTTCTCGTGCGTTTTGCCATGCATCATCATGGCTTTTTTACCAACGGCGATAATTTTTCCGGTACTTCTTTCCAGTGCCACAATGGAGGGTTCGTCAACCACCACTTTGTCGTTGTGAATGATGATGGTGTTTGCGGTACCGAGGTCGATGGCAATTTCTTTGGTTAAAAAAGAGAATAGTCCCATGTTATTTTATGTGTATTATTTATAAACAACTTTTTATTAATCATGAACTTGTTTAAAGTTAATAAACTGCTTGTGAAATAAAATATTGAAAACCAGAAAAGTGAATATCTTTTTAATAAACCCACCCCTACACCCCTCCAAGGAGGGGAATAGAGGAATTCATTTTCTGGTTTCCAATATTTTACACTTATTGTCATTATGTTAGCTTAAAACAACTCCAATATTAAATTGATTCTTTCTTTACATATTAATTTAATCTTAATGGTAAAAGTCAATGTTTAAAATGCCTGATTCCGGTGAATACCATGGCCAGGCCGTTTTGGTTGCAATAATCAATGGATTCCTTGTCGCGAATGGAACCGCCGGGCTGTATTACCGCCTTAATTCCGGCTTTGTGGGCAATTTCCACCGAATCGGCAAAGGGAAAAAAGGCGTCGGAAGCCATTACGGCTCCTTCGAGCGGCAGTTCAAAACTTCTTGCTTTTTCGATGGCCTGTTTTAAGGCATCCACCCGTGACGTCTGGCCGGTTCCCGAACCTACAAGCTGTTTGTTTTTGGCCAGCACTATGGTGTTCGACTTGGTATGCTTTACAATTTTGTTGGCAAACAACAGGTCTTCAATCTGGCTTTCCGTGGGTTTTACATCCGTTTTCGGCTGAAGCATCTCTGCGGTTTCGGTAACCCTGTCTTTTTCCTGCACCAATGCACCGTTTAGCGACGAGCGGAATTGGATTGCCGGAAAATCAAACGATTTTGCTTTCAGAATAATCCTGTTTTTTTTGCTTTTTAAAATTTCCAAAGCCTCTTCGTCGTAGCCGGGAGCCAGAATAATCTCGAAAAATATTTTGTTAATCTCTTGTGCCGTAGGTTTGTCAATGGTTCTGTTGGTAATCAAAACGCCGCCAAATGCCGAAACGGGGTCGCCTGCAAGAGCATCTTTCCAGGCATCCGTAAGGTTTTCGCGTGAGGCAAGTCCGCAGGCATTGTTGTGCTTGATAACGGCAAAAGTGGTTTCGTCAAAATCACTGATCAGATTGATGGCTGCATCCAAATCAAGCAGGTTGTTGTAAGAGATGGCTTTGCCGTGCAACTGTTCGAAAACATCATTCATGTTGCCGAAGAAGTGACCTTTCTGGTGAGGATTTTCTCCGTAACGCAACTCATTCTTCTTATGGATACTCTGTTTAAAAGCCGGTAATTCGTCTCCGGCAAACCAGTTGAATATCTGTGTGTCGTAATGCGAGCTTACATTAAAAGCTTCGGTGGCAAACCGCTTTCGGTCGGCTTTATCCGTCGAGCCCTCTTTTTCTTTCAGCAATGTTATCAATTGGTCGTACATGGCCGATGAGGCAACGGTAAGTACATTATTAAAATTTTTAGCAGATGCCCTGATGAGGGAAATTCCGCCGATGTCTATTTTTTCGATGATCGCCTGTTCGTCAGTAGTGCTTTTTACGGTCTCTTCAAAAGGATAGAGGTCAACAATTACCAAATCGAAAGCCGGAATTTCGTATTCTTCCAACTGTTTCAGGTCGTCATCGTTATCCCTTCGTGCGAGGATGCCGCCAAAGACTTTCGGGTGTAATGTTTTTACCCTTCCGCCGAGGATGGACGGAAAACCCGTTAGCGATTCAACGGTCTTTGCTTCAAAGCCGTTTTCCGTAATAAACCGGTATGTGCCGCCGGTAGAATACAATTCAACATTCAGCTCTTTTAATTGTTTTAAAACCGGTAAAAGACCCTCTTTGTTAAAAACCGAAATGAGCGCACGCTTGATTTTTTTCACAACCCCTTAATTATTAATGTGTTAAATTATTATACAGCCCGTTATAAATTCTTTTGCAAAATAACAAGAATTTATCAAACCTTTTTTCTTTTACAATAACTTTTTTAACAAAGAAAAAAATTGTTATTTCGTAAAAAAAACAGAATGCCTTTGTTTCGATTAGTCTGGGAAAGTTTACTCTTTGCATTCAATGCATTAAGGATAAACAGGGTAAGAACCATCCTCTCTTTGCTGGGAATTACCATTGGCATTTTTTCCATTATTTCTGTTTTCACGGTTTTCGACAGTCTTCAATACACCATAAAATCGGAAATCAATTCGCTTGGCAGCAATGTGCTGTTCATTCAAAAATGGCCCTGGGCCATGGGGGGCAATTATCCCTGGTGGAAATATTACCAGCGTCCTCAGCCTACCATCGACGAGCTGAAAGAGATTTTAAAACGCAGCAATACTGTGGAAGACGGGGCTTTTATGTTTTCGGTTCGACGGAATATTTACTACCGCAACAACAATACCGAGCAAAGCCCGGTGGTGGCCGTATCGCACGATTACAACAAGGTGATGCCTTTCGACCTGCAGCGGGGAAGGTATTTTACCGAAATAGAGAGCAAAGCTGGAAGAAACAAGGTGATTATAGGTGCCGATATTGCCGCTAACCTCTTTAAAAATAACGACCCCATTGGCAAAAAGATAAAGATATTCGGACGTAAACTGGTGGTGATCGGAGTGATAAAAAAGAAAGGAAACGATATTTTCGGGAACTCATCGGACGACTGGGCCATTGTTCCTGCCAATTATGCGCGCAACGTGATTAATTTTAACAACAGGTTTATCAATACCACTATTATTGTAAGGGCAAAACCCGGGGTTTCCAACGATCAAATGAGGGATGAACTAACCGGCATTATGCGCTCCATCCGTAAGCTGAAACCCAAAGCTGACGACAATTTTGCCATTAACGAAACCAACCTGATTACCAAAGGGTTTGACCAGCTTTTCGGGGTTATAGCGGTGGTAGGCTGGATTATAGGAGGGTTTTCGCTGCTGGTGGGCGGCTTTGGCATTGCCAACATTATGTTTGTTTCGGTAAAAGAGCGTACCAACCAAATAGGGATTCAAAAAGCATTAGGCGCTAAAAACTCGTTTATCCTGATGCAGTTTTTGTTCGAAGCCATATTTTTGGCACTGCTGGGCGGAATCATCGGTTTGCTGATTGTTTTTCTGCTCTCTTTCGGCATGACATCACTGCTTGGATTTAAGATTATTCTGAACATTAACAATATCATTCTGGGGCTTTCTGTTTCGGCGCTTATCGGTTTCATGTCAGGCTTTATTCCGGCATGGTCGGCTTCGCGCCTCGATCCGGTGGAGGCCATGAGAAGCAATTTTTAAAAAACCTGACGGATTGAAGACAGATTACGGGGCAGGTTGACGATTAAATAAACGGTAGTAGTTGCAACTTGTGACCGGTAATGTTAGTGACATGACAAAGCCGGTTCTTCTTACCCTCTTACAAACAACGCTTTCATAATTTCACCGGCCATCTTCGGGTTTTCTTTCAAGCGGCGGGTTGAATAAGCAAACCAGTCTTCGCCAAAGGGGACATAAACACGCAGCCTGTGTCCTTTATCGATGATTGATTTACGCAATCCCGGTGTTACACCGTACAGCATCTGAAACTCATACTGTTCATTTTTGTAATTGTATTTTTCAAGAAGTTTATAGGATTCGTTTACCAAAAAAGAGTCATGAGTGGCAATGCCCGGATACATACCTTTTTGCAACATCAGTTCCAGGTCTTCGAGATAATGCTTGTTTATCTCATCATGATCTTTGTAAGCAATAGATGCCGGTTCCACATAAATACCTTTGCAAAGACGGAAATTCAACGGGATTTCTTTTGTATGCAAATCCGAAAGGGCAAGAATGTCATCGTATGTCCTTTTAAGGTATGCCTGCAGTACCAATCCCACATTGGCCGGAAACTCTTTTTTTAATCTTCGGAAAATATCAATTTCCATATCGGTACATTCGGAATCTTCCATATCAATACGTACAAAGTTGTTGTAGCTTGCCGCTTTGGCTACAATCTCCCGGATGTTTTGGTAACATACCTCTTTATCTAAAAGTAGTCCGAACATGGTAGGCTTAATGGAGTAATTGCCGTTGATGTTGTTCTTTTGAGCCGTTTCAATAATTTCAATGTAACGCTCCCGGTTTTTATCTGCTTCATCAAGGTTGGTAATAAATTCTCCCAACAAATCGATGGTAACCATGTAACCTTCGTTGTTCAGGTTTTTGGAAATCCGGATGGCATCATCTAACCTTTTTCCGGCAATATATCTGTTTGAAAAAAGCCACACAAGATTTTTGGGCATAAACGGCAATATT